>PMWT01000047.1 GCA_003166025.1 Acidimicrobiaceae bacterium
ACGGCCCCCACGAACGGCGCCGGGCCGCAGCAGGCGACTGAGCCTCGACCGCGACCGGAGGCCGTATGGTGACTGCTGGGAGGGTGGTGCTGCGGTCTCAGGCTTTCTCGGGCTACGTCTCTCCACCATCAGAGCATGCCCGACAAACTGGTCGCACAGCCACACCAAAGGCAGAGGTCGTGAGTGGTTGTGGCGGTTTGGTCTCTCGCTCTCGTAAAGGGGTCTTCAGTCGCCCTCGACGAGCGGTCCACGGACGTCTCCTGGCCTTGGCGCTCAGCATAGAGCGTTACGCCATGACCAAGCTGCAACGGGCACTATCGGGCAGCGACGCACTCCACCTCCTCGCCGGCTCGCGAGGAGGTGGACCAAGCGCATTTTGGGGCCGGCGTCAATCGACTGAACTGACCTCTAGGTGATTGGTGACGGACCTAACACCGGGGCCGGCCCAAGCCGTGCGCTCGGCGTCGCGGCGCTCGGCCCAGGACCGCACGGTCCCGCCCAAGGTGACCTCACCATTATCGACCTTGACGACAATGCGTTCGGCGTCAAGAGCGGCGTGACGCTTGATTGACTCGTCGATGTTGCGCTTGAGGTCCTTGGCTTCCACGTTGGGCTTGACGGTGATTAGATCGGTGACGCCCTTCACCCCCCGCAGGTACCGGACGCAGCTCTCGGCGGACCGACGCAGGTAATCGGTCGTGAGCTCGCCGCTCAGGGTTACCCAGCCCTTCGACACTGTGACCATTACTTGACCACTCGGTAGGGCGGCGTTCCACTCGAACGAGTCAAGGGCTGCCTTGGCGATATCAGTGTCGTTGTGCTCACCAGCGGTGCGGATCTCGATTTCGTTGGCAACGCCTCGGACACCGGCTACTCGCTCAGTGGCGCGCTCAGCATTCCAGCGCTGGGCGTAGGTGCTAGCTTCGCCGGTCAGCGTTATGACGCCATCGCTGGCAGTACCACCGATATGGCCGGCGTCAACACTGGGGTCCCATTCGAGCTCGTGCTCGACATCATGGCGAAGCTCTGTGTCAGTTTTCATGAATTCTGCCCGTTTCATTTGAATTATTACAAGCATACCTCGTCTATGCTGCGTTGGGCCCGCCTGGGCACCAAAAAACGAGCAGGCGTGCGAATTACGACGACCCGCCGGGGACCATGGCTATCCTGGGTCAAGTAACGGCCAACAGGCGCTCATGGGGCCGGCACTACCGGCTGAGGTCAGCACCCGCCGGGCCCAACGCCCAACGTTCTAGGCCAGGCCAGTCGCAAGCCGTGCTGCCCATTTGGCCGGCCGCCCACGGCTTGCTCTGCTCAGCTCCCGGCTGGCGCCTTAGTCGATCAGCGGGGTGCGGCTAAGACCATCATCCGGGCCCGCTGCACAAGACTTTGGTGCCCCGGCCGGTTGCTCGCCAGCCGACGCCAGGTAACCATGGCACCGCTGGCAAGCGCGAGACCGGCAACTGAGAACCCCCCAATGGTTGGTCCTGCTCTTCGCGCCACTAGCTGTGTGGCGGCAAGTAGGCAAGCTGAGGTGAGCACGCCATCAACCAAGCGGTCAACAACTCCGTCCACATCGCGTACGCCAATGTCAACTGCGAGCTTGCCGCTACACACGGCGTCAAGGGCGGCAGTCACTTGGGCGGGGAGAGTTTCAATGAGCTGCTGCCAGGAACGGGCAGTGTGGGCAGCCTGGCGAGCCATCTGTTTGGGCTCGAAGCGTTCGCTGAGCATCTCGTGTACATAGGGAGCGGCCAGCTCTGTAAGCGAGACGTCAATGCCCACGCCCTGTCCGAGGCCTTGGAGCTCCAACACCACCCGGAACAGCAGTGCCATGTCCGCCGGAAGCTGCAGATGGTGGTCACGCATCATCTCGGTCCAGTTGGCCAGTACGGCCCCCACATCGAGCTTGTCGATATCTCCGAGGAAGTGACTACGGAGCCATACACCGATATCCCCGCGGAGCTTTATCACCTCCACGTCCGCTGGTGCAGCGGACATCTCCAGGATAATGTCGGTAACAGCGTCTACGTCACGTGTACCGATACCTATGACCAGTCCCCGGAGCTGGGTACGGCGCTGGGCGGTGATGTAGCCGACGTCACCAAAGTCAAGTATGCCGATCCGGTGACCGGGAAGGAGCAGAAAGTTCCCCGGGTGAGGGTCAGCATGGAAGACGCCGTCGCGAAATATCATCTCCAGGTAAATGGCGATCGCGCGCCGAACGAGCCGGTCGACGTCCCAACCGTCCGCGTCGAGCGCATTACGGTCGGTGAAAGTCCTACCGACGATACGGGTCATCGTCAACACGCGCCGGGTAGACCTTTCTGGGTACGGCGTCGGGATTACCACATCGTGCTCAGAGGCAAAGTTCTTGGCGAACAGCTGGAGGTTACCGAGCTCCTGGGCCATGTCGATCGCACCGCGCATCATCTTGTTGAACTCCTCGACGACCGTGATCGGACGGTAACGGGCGATCTCGGGGTCTTGGCGGTCGAGGAACTCGGCGCACGCCGTCATGAGCTCGAGATCTTCTCCCACCGTCCGGTCCACCCCGGCATGGAGCACCTTTACCACAACTTGAGCACCGTCGAACATGGTTGCCCCGTGCACCTGAGCGACCGAACCAGAGCCAAGCGCATCGGCGTCAAATGATGCAAATAGGGCGTCGATGGGTGCGCCGAGTTCAGACACGATCAGCGCCGCCACGGTTTCCCCGGGGTCGGGAGCCACAGCGGCTTGGAGCTTCCCAAGCTCAGTGGCTACCTCAGTACCCACGAGGTCAGGGCGAAGGCTAAGCATCTGACCAAACTTGATGAAAGTCGTCCCGAGCTCGGTGGCTGCGCCCCTCATTCGTTCGCCGGTCGAAAGTGCCGCAACTGTCGGATCGGCCAGTTGCTGCACCACTTTGACTCCGGGGATGGAAGCACCCCGGCTTGCCCACTCGGCGAAGCCATAACGGCCGAGGACGTGAAGGATCTCATTCACCCGTCCGTGGTGCTTGGCCACGGCTGCAGCCAACTGGTCCACTTTAGCTCCTAATCCATCGTCGGCAGACTACGAGGAGCCTCGTTGCCAAGACAGGGGCCCCCGTCCCGCATCGCCCCTGACCTAGCGCCTCAGCAACTTGGTCCTACCGTGTGATCGTACCCGACCTTTTGGTTGCGCAAGAGCAATTCGGTTCTCGCCGGTGGGGCGAGAGCGGACCGAGGCCACCTGAGCAGCGATGTGGCGATCGGCTCGCACCATGCCCGCCAGTTATGCGTTCGCGATCGGGCGATGTTCAGAAGACTCCGAGCCGCCGGAAAACGGGCACTTTGACGAAGTCCAAGAGGAAGCCGAAAAGCACGGCTGCGGCCAGGACCGAGGCTGCGACGGCGACGGAGAGGGCGTGCATTTCGATCCCCCCCAGGGCGAGCACCGAGATGATGACGATGTCGCATACCGATGCCACGATCATCCATCTGCTGGGCAGCGACTTCCAAAGGTGCCGACGTTCCCGGACGCAGTACAGGATCGCCTCACCACCGAAAATGAGGGTAACCGCGCAGAGGGTTTGCAGCTGCGCGGTGCCCAGGCCGAGAAAGAACTTCCCGATCAGCAGCGAGCCGGTGCAAAAGGCCAGGAAACAAAGGCCCATCGCTACACCGGCTTTGGTCAGCTTGGCGATCTGCCACACACTTGGCTTTGACGACGGCCGGACGTTGTCAGTGGTGACAGACATCCCGAGGAAGTCGCCGGTGATCATGATTATCACCATGAGCATGGGGGTCAGGACAGCGTGCCCGGTGATGACGAGCCCTAGGGTGATGAAGAGCACATTGGTGATCTTCTTGGTGAAGGAGTTGAGCGTGTAGGTCAAGATGCGTTGGTAGGTGAGCCGTCCTTCTCGCACCCCGGCGACGATGCCACTGAGCCCGGCCGTGGTGAGGACGATCCCGGCCGCGGACTTGGCCACGTCGGTGGCGGTGGAGACGGCGATGCCCATCTGGGCCTGGCGCAGGGCGGGGGCGTCGTTGGCGCCGTCCCCGCACATCCCGACCGTATGCCCCGAGCCCTGGAAGCTTTTGACCAAGTCGTACTTTCCCTCGGGGAAAATACCGGCGAAGACGGCGTAGTCTTCGGGACGGACAGAGGTGGGCAGTGGCCCGGGCGGGCAGATCTTGCCTTCCAGGCCCACGGCGCGGGCGACGATGCCGGCCGTTGCCGCGGCGTCGCCGGTGGCCATGACGGTACGCACCCCCATGCTGGCGAGCTCCGAGATGAGCTTGGCAGAGTCAGAACGCGGTGGGTCGCTGAGCGCGATCAGCCCCGTCAGTGTCATGGGGCTCCCGCTTGCCCCCTCAGCCACGGCCAGGACCCTTAACCCGTGCCCTTCGAGCTCCTTGACGGCGGCCGAGCCCGGTACGGACGGCGAGGACAGAGCGATGACCGTGTCGAAGGCGCCCTTGACGACCCGCATGTTCTTGTCGTCGGGGCCAGTGACCGTCGCTTCCGACAGCTTCTTGGCCGGGTCGAAAGGGACGAACTGCTGCAAAGTGGGCGGCCGCTTCATCCCATGTTGCGACCCCATCTCCCGGATAGCGGCGTCCACCGGATCCTGTCCACCCACATCACTGGCCAGGGTTGCGTAGGTGAGGACATGAGCTCCGTCGTAGCCGGACATCGCCTTTATGCTGTCCACCGACAGTTTGTTCATGGTGAGGGTGCCGGTCTTGTCGACACAAAGGACATCGACCGAGGCCGCCTCGTCCACCGCCGAGAGCCGAGTGGGGAGCACACCGAGCTTGCCCAGTGCCCCGGCGCCGAGCGCTGCAGCCAGGGTGAAGGTGGCAGGCAACGCCACCGGGATCGCCGCCAACACCGCCGTCAGGATGAGAGGGACGGTCGCGCTCCATGGCAACCCGCGACTGGTCGCGTACGCCACTAGGGCCACGATGACCGCTGCGTTGAACAGGGCGATGTTGCGCACCACCCGCAGGACGACCTTTTGCTGGGAACTTTCGACATGCGCGGTGCGGACCAGCTCGGCGGAATTTCCGAACTTGGTGCGCGGCCCGGTATTTGTGACCCGTGCCGTCGCCTCGCCCCGCTGGACGAGCGCGCCGGCGAAGGTGTGGGCCCCGGTCCCGAGTTCCACCGGTTCGGACTCTCCGGTGAGCGATGACTGGTCCAGGAGCACTGACCCCTCGATGATGCTTACATCGGCTGGTACCACCGCCCCGAGCGACAACTTGACGAGGTCACCTGGTACCACGCCCGCCGACGCCACGATGGCCCATGTCCCGTCGCGGCGCACCGATGCGTTCAAAGCCAGGCGGGACTTGAGCGCGGTTAGCGTGGTTTGCGCCTTGCCTTCCTGGTACAGGCCAACTCCGGCGTTGAAGACGAGAAGGCCGGCGATCACCCCCGCTTCGGTGAAGTCGCCTAGCACTACCTCGAGCACCATGGCCGCCTCGAGCATCCATGGGACCGGTGCCCAAAACTTCTTTAGTGCCTGCACCAGTGGGTGCACGGTGGTGTCGGCCAGCGAGTTCGGCCCGACCTGAGCTAAGCGCTGATTGGCCTCGGCGGTCGTCAGCCCGTCGGGCGTAGCCGCAGACGCCAGTGTCGGCTTGGCCCCGGCGCTTGGCCTTTGAGCCCCTCCGGGCTTGGCGTCATCGGAATGCTCGGGTGGTGCCATCAAAGCCATGTGCGTGACCTCCCCACGTGCGCCAAGGTCCGCTGGCGGGGCAATGTTCGGTCTGCTGAGCGACGGCACGGCAACCGGTCTCCGATCAGCTCAGCCGTCGAGCCGGTCAGTCCGTGGGGCGGCTCACAAATGTCAATGATGCGCCGGGCCATGGGCGGCGCGGACCGCACCGTCAACGACCCTGACCGGCGCCGGGGCCTTGTGCAGGGTCGACAATCTCGTGGACGAGGGGTGGTGCGCTGACGGGAAGAGGCGACCAGCCCAGCGCCTGGAGCACGGCCAGCTCTGCGTTACGGGCGTCTTGGCCGTCCCGGGCGAAGATTCTCCCTATGGTGTCGCCCGCATGGGACTGGTCACCGATCTTGACGTGAAGGCTAAGGCCGACGGCGGGGTCGATTACGTCATCGAGCTTTTGCCGACCGGCGCCAAGTGCCCCTGAGGCCCGCCCGATCGCCTCGGCGTCGACGGTGGCGAGCCAGGCGTCTTGGGGGGCGTGCACATCGATGATCGTGGGAGCAGCGGGAAGCAGGGACGTGTCGTCGACGACATGGGGGTCGCCGCCTTGGGCTTCGACCAATAGGCGGAAACGCTCCAAGCCAGCTCCACTGCGCAAGGCTTGTCCGGCTTGTTGGCGTCCGGTCCCGGCGTCCGGGGCCACACCGGACAAGGCCGCGAGGTGGCCGACGAGGGTGAGGCAGAGGTCGACGAAACGGGACTGGCGCTCGCCTTTGAGGACTTCGATCGCCTCCTGGACGTCGATGGCGTTGCCGACGGTGTCGGCCAGGGGTTGGTCCATGTCGGTAATGAGCGCCCTGGTGGCGCGCCCAGCCGACGTCCCCAGTGCTACGCAGATATTGGCCAGCTCTCGGGCGCTATCAGCTGTCTTCATAAACGCCCCGGAGCCGACCTTGACATCGAGGAGTATGGCGTGTGCTCCGCCGGCGATCTTCTTGCTCATGATGCTGGAGGCGATGAGCGCCGTGTTGCCAACGGTGGCGGTGACGTCGCGCAGGGCATAGATGGCCTTGTCGGCGGGGACGAGGTCGGCGGTTTGGGCGCACACCACCAGGCCGATGCGCTCAACCTGAGCCAGCAGTTCTTTCTCTGTGAGCTGGGTGCGCATGCCGGGGATGGCCTCGAGCTTGTCGAGGGTCCCCCCGGTGAAGCCCAGCCCCCGGCCTGACAGCTTGACGGTTTGCATGCCCAGGGCGGCGGCTAAAGGGGCGACAACCAGGGTGGTGCTGTCGCCCACCCCACCGGTGGAATGCTTGTCGACCGTCGGCCCACTGAGCCCTGAGAGGTCGAGCCGGTCGCCGGAGACGACCATGGCGTCGGTCAGGGCCACGGTCTCGTCGTGGCTGAACCCTCGCAGGTAGCCTGCCATCAAAAACGCCGCCATCTGGTAGTCGGGGACCTCCTTGGCGCTGTAGGCCGCGATCAGATCGTGTAGGTCCCCGCTGGCGATGGCGTGACCATCCCGTTTGGCGGCGATGAGCTCGACGACCTGCATCGTGGCTACCCGGGCCTCACTGTTTGGCCAAGCTCGCCCAGGATGGTGGCACTGGCCGACAGCCCCAGTCGGGTGGCACCGGCGTCAATCATGGCGAACGCGGTCTCGGCGTCATGGATGCCTCCAGCCGCTTTGACCCCGAGCCGTCCGGCAACCGCCCCGGACATGATCTCGATGGCTTCTACCGTGGCGCCCCCGGCCGGATGGAACCCGGTGGAGGACTTGACGAAATCGGCACCTGCGGCCTCCGCGGCGCGGCAGGCACAGAAGATCTGTTCAGGGGTTAGTACAGCGCTCTCGATGATGACCTTTAGGATCTGGCCACCGGTCAGAGCTGTTCGCACAGCGACGATATCGGCAGTGGCCCTGTCCCATTCGCCCCCAAGGACCAGGCCCAGGTTTATGACCATGTCCGCCTCGTCGGCCCCATCGGCAGCCGCCCAAGCGGCTTCGTCGGCTTTTACCTCGGGGCGATGGGTGCCGGAGGGGAACCCGATCACCGCCACCACTTTGACACCGGAACCTCGCAGGCGCTCGGCCGCCACGCCCACCATCGTCGGCGAGATGCATACGCCGTAGACCTTCAGGTCCACTGCCTGGTCGCAAAAGGCGCCGATCTCGGCTGCGGTCGTCTCAGGCTTTAGGAGGGTGTGGTCGATTATGGCCGCCAGCTCGAGGCGCGTCCTGGTCATGGTCATGGCTGCTTGGCTCATTTCGGTTCGAGGAGAGGGACGAGATCGGCTTTGAGGCGGTGAAGCTGGCGCGCAGCCGCGGCCGTCGCGGCAGGGACGTCCCCGGCGGGCCCGACCGGGACCACGACTTGGAGGTAAACCTTCAGTTTCGGCTCGGTCCCGCTCGGTCTGACAACCACCCGGGCCTTTTCCCCGCAGCGCCAGACCAACACGTCGCTTGGTGGCAGCCCCAGCTTCTCGACATGACCGTCGGCGTGCCGGCGGGTGCCGGTGGCGACATCGTCGATTTCGGTCACGGCGTACCCGGCTATCTCCGCCAACGGCGCCGTCCGCAGTGCGGCCATCAGCTGCGTCATGTGGGCCTCCCCAGCTTCTCCAGGTAGCTCAAGAGAGAACTCTTCGGTGGCATAAAGCCCGAAACGTCGGGCGATGTCGTCTAGGCGGTCGGCCAAAGTGCGTCCTTGCTGCTTAGCTTCGGCGGCGATCCCGGCAACCAGCAGTGCCGCTGAGATGCCGTCCTTGTCGCGAACGATGTCGTTGACGGCGTAGCCGATAGCCTCCTCGTAACCGAACAGAAAACGCAGGCCTGAGCGTGCGGCCGAGTCGTGCATGATCCATTTGAACCCGGTAAGCGTTTCGGCATAGCCCACCCCGGCGGCGTCAGCAAGGCGGCGGAGCAGGCCTGACGACACGATGGTGGTCGCCGTGATCGTGAGCTCCGGGCTGGGAGCCCGGGCCAACAGGTAGTCCCCGAGGAGGGCGCCTAGTTCGTCACCGCGCAATACCCGCCAGCCTCCAGGCCGGGCGCCGTCAGGAATGGCTACCGCTAGCCGGTCGGCATCGGGGTCGTTGGCGAGCACCAGATCGGCGCCAACGGCGCGGGCGTCGGCGATGGCCAGGTCGAGGGCACCGGCTTCTTCGGGGTTTGGTTTGGGAAGCGTGGGGAAGTCGGGGTTGGGCTGGCCCTGGGTGGCCACGACGTGAGGAGCGGGGAACCCGGCGAGCTCAAACCCGGCAAGCAACACGTCGCGGCCGACACCGTGAAGGGGCGTGTACACCGTGTTGATGTCATGGCTCACGCTGGGCGGCAGGGCGGCGATGATGGCGGCGAGATAGTCGCCCACGATGTCGACGCCGACCGGTTCGCCGGGACCGCCCAAGCGGACTCGGTCCAGCGGGCCCACTCGGCCAATGGCGGTAGAGATGGCCTCATCGGCGGGCGGGACGATCTGGGCGCCGTTGCCCAAGTACACCTTGTAGCCGTTGTCTTGGGGCGGGTTGTGGCTGGCCGTGATCATCACCCCGGCGGCGCAGGTGAGGTGACGGACGGCAAAGGCCAACAGCGGCGTTGGGAGCTGACCAGGCAGGCGAAGGGCCCGGAACCCTGCTCCCGAGAAGACCCGCGCCGTTTGGTCGGCAAAGCGCTGCGAGCCGTGCCGGGCGTCACAGCCGACCACCACCCGGGTGCCCAGGGCGTGAGGGACGGAGCCGGCCAGGTAGGCAGCCAGGCCGGCGCTGGCTCGGCGCACCGTGGCCAGGTTCATCCCGCTGGGCCCGGCACGGACCGGGCCCCGCAAGCCCGCCGTGCCGAAGTGCAAGCTGCCCCGGAACCTTCGACTCAGCTCGTCCCGCTCGCCGGCGTCAAGAAGGGCCCGGAGCTCCGCGCGGCATGCCGGGTCGGGATCATCGGCTATCCAGGCTTCGACAACTTCGACCAGGTCGTCGTCGGCCGGTCGGGCCTGGACCGCTGACGCACCTCCGACCGGGCCCATGCGGTTATTCTCCCCGCAAATCCGGTCGGTCCGTCAGAGAATTCTTTCGATATGGCAGAAATTTGCTTATGCTCGCCTCGGGCTCCCGCAGCACCCTTCCCGAGACGGGCCGGGGGCCATGGTTGGCAACTTTTCCCCGAAAGTTTGTCTAGCAGGCACCTGAGCGTCTTCTGGCCGCTGTAGGCTCCCGTGCAAGGGCGCTCAATGGTGCCCCGTGTTGCTCCGGTCCCCGGTAACGCCCTCTGGCAGCTGCTTAGAACAAAGCGGAGGTGGGCCGTGAAAGAGATGGCAACGCAAACTTCCTACCGGATAACGGGTGCTCTGTCGGGCATGGCGGCCTCGCGATGGTAGACGTCGCCCACCGACAAGATCTCGGCGCCGAGCCCGAGAACCGGTCCTTGCGCCAACGGGTAGGTGGCGACATCGAGACCGTCGGGGTGGATCCCGTCCCTGAGAACCAACGGACGATGACCCCTGGCAAGCTTTTCATCGTCTGGCTGATGGCCTCGGCGTCGGCCACCACACCCCTGATCGGGCTGCTGCTGTTCCATTACGGGCTGACCTACCTGATCGCGGCGATCGTCGTCGCCTGGGTGATCGGGTTCGTCCCCGCCGGCTTGTTCTCCGAAATGGGCCGCCAGGTACCGCTGAGCGCCCTGGTCGTCAGCAGGAAGACCTTCGGTTGGGATGGCTCGCTGCTCTTTTCCGCCCTCTTCAGCGTCGTCAACCTTGGCTGGTTCGGCCTGAACACAGACGTCGGGGCGTCCATTCTGTCGTCAATAACACACTCCTCATCATACCTTTGGGACGTGGTCATCGGCGGGGTCCAGGTCGTCCTCGTCCTTTTCGGGATGAAGTGGTTGGAGCGTTTCTACCGGTACACGATCGGCATACTCATCGTTTGCTACCTGGCGCTCACCATTTACCTGATCACGCACTATACCCTGCATTACCCGCGCCAGACACAGGCCATGAACTGGGGGACCGCGCTCACCACTGTCCTTACCTTCTCCCTGCTGGCCTGGACTTATAAACTGTCCACCACCTCACGCTTCGCCGTGCCGTCAGCCAAGACGAAGGGGACCAAGGCTTCGTTCTTCTTGCTGCCTTCGATCGGAATAATGACGTCCGTCCTGGTAATGGGTGTCCTAGGTGCTTATTCCGAACAGGCCACCGGCAATTGGAACATCGCCCTACTCGGGGCGCACATAAGCGGATGGGGAGCCGTTGCCGCCATCGGCGCTTCTCTGGCCGTCATCCACACCAATGCCATGAACCTTTATCCCTCCACCGTGGACCTGTTGGTCGTGCTCAACAACGTCCACAAGAAGATGCGCTGGGAACAGCCGTTGGCCACGGTCATCCTCGGGGCAGGCGGGACGTTATTGGCCATCGCCGGGATCCTCTCGCACGTCAGCACGCTGCTCGATGACGCCGGGGACTTGATCATCCCCTTCACGTTCGTCATGTTGGTGGACTGGATCTACGTGCAAAAGCGGCGCACGCCGGCTGACGCGTTCTTTGTGCACCCGGCCGCCTTCGAAAGCCGGTTCGCCTTGAGCGCCATCGGTGCCGTGCTAATAGGCTTTGTCCTCGCGTTCTGGGGCAACGACTTCCTGCCCAGCTTCTTTTACAACACGCTGCCGCTGGCGGTAGTCGCCGCCATCGTGAGCGCCATCGTCTATGGTTTGGCCGCAACCATCTGGCCGCTACCAAGGGCGCTGGCCGTCACTGCTCCCGCGTCGCTATGACGGCAATTGCGGCCTGGTAACGTTCGTGAGGACATGACGGGTAGTCCCGTCGTCGTGTTGGGTCCTGCTCAAGCAGTGCAGGCAGTGTCCGGGTGCGTTGCTCCGGACCTTGGTGGCGTGAGCTTTGGCCGATTCTCTCTATGACCCGATCGCTCTATGAGGCGCCTGGTTCGGGCAGGACGACCATTCACGGTTCGTCGTCCCGTGCGGGCTCGGTGCGTCCCGCTTGAGGAGGAACGCCGTGACAACATTTCTCGAAGTCTCGTCGGCGGTCAGCGCTGTGCCAGGAAGGAGGAAATGGTGGGCGTTAGGGGCGCTAGTCTTGGCCGTGCTGGCGGTGGGTGTGGACGGCACCGTGCTCAGCGTGGCCCTACCCACGCTGTCTAAGGCCCTTCACGCTTCAGAGTCTGACCTCCAGTGGTTCTCGTCGGGGTACTTCCTAGTACTGGCGGCGGCGATGCTCCCGGCGGGCCTGTTGGGCGACCGCTACGGGCGCAAGAAGGTCCTCGTGATCTCCCTTGCCCTATTCGGCGTTGGGTCGGTGGCCTGCGCCTATTCGACATCGGTGGCCGAGTTCATGGCCGCACGCGTGCTCGTCGGCCTGGCCGGTGCCGGTCTGATAGTCATGGCGTTCTCTGTAGTAACGGTGATGTTCGCCAAACAGGAACGGCCCAAGGCGGTAGGGATGATGGCGGGGGCCACGTTCTTGGCCTTCCCGATCGGGCCCATCCTGGGCGGTTGGTTGCTCACCAATTACTGGTGGGGCTGGGTGTTCCTGATCAACGTGCCGGTCATCGCCCTCGGTTTGGCCGCCGTCGTCGCCCTGGTGCCCGAATCGCGTGAGGCCCAACGCCCGAGCCTGGACCTGGTCGGGGTGGCGGCGTCGGCCGCCGGCCTGGTGGCTATCACCTACGGGCTGATCAAGGCCGGCCAGGACGGGTGGGGCAACCTCGGCGCTTTGGCCCTCATGGCGGCCGGGCTGGTGTTGTTGGTCGGCTTTTTCGCTTGGGAACGCCGCTTGACCCGTCAGCCGGGGGGCCAGCCGTTGATCGACCTCGGCTTGTTCGCCTCCGCCTCGTTCACCTGGGGCGTGGTCTTGGCCGTGGTCCCGGTCCTGGCCATGCTCGGGGTCTTGTTTACCATGCCCCAGTACTTCCAAGGCGTGCTGGGCATTACTGCCATGGGCTCGGGCCTGCGCCTGTTGCCCCTCGTTGCCGGGCTCATCATCGGGGCCGTCCCAGCAGCCCGGGTGGTCCAGGCGGTGGGGGCCAAGGTAGCCGTCGCTGCCGGGTTTGTCTTGCTGGCCGCCGGGCTGTTCGTCGGAGCCTTGACCAGCGTGGGTTCGAGCGGCCTGTTCGTCGGGTCGTGGATGGTGGTCGCCGGAGTGGGGACGGGCATCGCCATGGCCACGGCCATGTCCGCCGCGTTGGTCGAATTGTCGGAGGAGAAAAGCGGCGTCGGTGCCGCCGTGCTGCAGGCAGTAAACAAGACCGGGGGCCCGTTCGGCATAGCTGTCCTCGGCAGCGTCCTCAGCGCCGGCTACCTCGGCCGTCTCGACTTGTCGGGGCTGTCGGCGACGGCGGCCGCGGCGGCGCGCCAGAGCGTTTTCGGCGGCGTGGCGGTGGCCGAAAAGCTCCGTTCGGCATCGTTGCTCAGATCCGTCGACGCCGCCTTCGTGCACGGCATGGACATGGCCCTGCTCGTCTCCGCCGGTACCGCCGTCCTAGGAGCGGTGCTCACTTTGGTCTTCCTGCCTCAGGTGAACGCCTCCCAGGTCGAGACTATGCGGCCGGGCACCCACACGGGGGGCGAAATTGCCGAGCCCAGGCCCGCCCCCATCGGGGCATGAGCGCGCCACTGGCGGGAAGAAGTAACCATCGGTGGAGCGTCTTGGTCGTGCTCTGTGCCGCCGCGCTGATCATCAATGTAGACAACACGATCCTCAACGTGGCCCTGCCCACCCTGGTGCGGGAGCTGCATGCCACGTCCAGCCAGCTGCAGTGGATCGTCGACTCCTACGCCATGGTCTTTGCCGGGCTTTTGCTCGTCAGTGGCAGTTTGGCGGACCGCTTCGGGCGCAAAAGGTTCTTTCTCCTCGGACTGGCCGTCTTCGGCGCGGGGTCGGTCGGCGCCGCCTTCTCGGGCTCAGTAGATCTCCTGGTCCCCTTTCGGGCCATTATGGGCGTCGGCGCGGCATTGACGATCCCATCATCGCTCTCCATCGTCAACGACGTCTTTCGCGACCGGGGGCAGCGGGCGCGGGCTATCGGTGCCTGGGGCGGCATCATCGGGCTCGGGATCGCCATCGGGCCCATCGCCGGCGGCTTGCTCCTGGCCCGGTTCTGGTGGGGGTCTGTTTTCCTGGTCAATGTCCCCATTGTGATCGCCGCTTTTATAGGGACCTTAATCCTGGTGCCCGACTCCAAGAACCCGGCTGTCGAGCGACCCGACCCCGTCGGCGTCGTGCTGTCGGTCGCCGGCCTGGGCCTTCTGCTCTGGGCCATCATCGAGGGCCCCACCCAGGGTTGGACCTCGGGGGAGGTCATCGGGGCCGGCGTTGCCAGCTTTGTCGTCATCGGCGCCTTCGTCGCCTGGGAATCCCACAGCCGCCACCCGATGCTGAAGTTACGTTTGTTCGTAGACCGACGGTTCTCCGCCGCCGCAGCCGCCGAATGTCTCGGGGTGTTCGGGTTGCTGGGGGCGTTGTTCGTGATGACCCAGTTCCTCCAGTTCGACCTCGGGCTCTCGCCCCTCCAAGCTGGGCTACGCATCCTGCCCATGGCCGGCATGCTCGTGGTGTGCGCCGTGCTTTCCCCACTTGTGGTGCGCGCCGTCGGGACCAAGTTAACGGTCGGCGCCGCTCTCGCCGCCGTTGCCGGTGGCCTCTGGCAGATCGCAGCGTCCTCGTCGGCTGCCACCAGCTACGGGGACGTGGTAGTCGGCCTGCTGTTGATCGGTCTGGGTGCCGGGTTCTTGCTGCCAACGGCGACCAACTCGGTGGTGGGATCGGTCCCCCAGGGAGATTCGGGGATCGGGTCGGCCATCAACACCATGGCCCTCCAGGTCGGCGGGGCAATAGGTGTTGCTGTGGTAGGCAGCGTGCTAGCGACTCGCTACCAGGACCACATGAACAGGGCGCTCGCCGGGCGACCCCTCCCCGCTGGAATCATGCACACGGTCCTCGGCTCGTTCGGTGGCGCCCTGTCCGTCGCCGGAAACGTCGGTGGTGCCGCCGGAGCGTTGTTGGCCCGCGCCGCCCGCGCCGCCTTCATGAGCGGCCTGGATGTTTCGTTCCTTGTCGGGGCCGGCGTTTCGTTAGCCGGCGTTGTCACCGTGCTTGTCTGGCTACCGTCGCGCAGTTCGCCCGTGACACCAGAGCCACCCGGCGAACGCTTGATGGTCCTCGATGATTTGGCGCTGACCGACGACGACAACCAGTCCGTCGTCACCCAAGGGAAGCCGTCGAGCACCTTGTCCTAGGCGGCCAACTGGGCCTGCATCTCTTCATTTCTCGTGGAGAAGGCCATCTGCATCGTTGTAGGTGGCTTGGGCGTGCTTATAGGCGTGGCGGGAGCGCCTTTTGGCCCACGAGGATCCCAATAGCAGTACCAACTCGAGGAAGGTCTGCCAGATCGAGCAGAAGCATTAGCGAGGCAAGACCCAACGCTTCAGGGTGCTCTTCCTACTCACATCGTCTTCGGTGCGGAGCCTCCGGGCCCGTCGTCAGGGTACGAAATCGGTGATCACCGTAAGGTCCACGAATTCAGGTGCCCCATCGAATACCTCGGCCATTGTCGCCCTCGCAGCCGCTAGTGCCTCCTGCCGGCGTGGGTCCTGCTCCCGGGCTCGAGCCTTCTCCTCACTCTCAAAAATGACGAGCGTGAAGAAGCGGGTGGGGTCCTTCTGGTCCCGAAATGACATCGACCGGAGTAAGCCTGAGCCCGGCTGCTCCGTGGCCTTCATCTGATCAAACAACCTGGGCAGCTCTTGGTCCTTTCCCGGCTTCAGGCGTGTGGAGATCAGCTGTGCCCACATGGGGTCCTCCGTTTCGTTGATTGGGTTGAGAGCTACACCATAGGCGAGACGCGTCAGAGGTTCGCTGCGATCAAGGAGGCTAGCCCGAAGCCCGTTAGGCGCCTTTTCGCAAGGCGTCGATGACGGGGGCGAACTCGGCCGGCGTGACGCCGATGATGGCGAAGTAACTGAGCCCGAAGCGAGACAGCAGCGGGATGTGGCCAGGCGGGAGGTTGACCGGGTAGGGGAACGGTACCGCGATGCCGACGATGTCGGCCAGCTCACCAGCGGTGTGCAGCAGGTTGTCACCTGATCTGGCGACGAGGATGGGCGGGGTCGACACCCACCCCGGCGGGTTGGCAGCCTCTCTCAAAGATGCCCGGAGCGCCAGCACGGTGTCTCGCAGGTGGGTCAGCGGCTTGGCAGGGCCGCCAGGGCTGACGCCGGCCCCGACGGCGATCTCGACCCGGCCCCCGGAGATCTGGTCAGCAGTCAGGATCTCGCGCACGAGAAGGTCTGGCCGCCAAAGCCCCGCGTTGGCCACTAGCGGGCTGAGCCGCAGCGTGGTGGTGTGCGTGGCGAGAGCGGCCAAGGTGGCAATCGGTGAGAGAGCGTTTGGGAAACGGTCGGGTCATGGGCGCTCCTTCAGGACGTATGGCGATGGGGGTCATCAGGCCAGCCTGCGTCTCGGTCTCGATTACCTACGCCAGCTTGACCCATGTGCCAGGGTCCTTGCAGAACCAGAGGTTCCCGCTAGCGTCGACGAACACGTTACCGCTTTCGCCTTCAGCGGGGTGGTCAACCGTACCTGGCTTGAGCCGCAAGTGGGCTACAGGTGATGAGAACTGGCCAGCCGGGCCAGCGGTACTGCTGGCAGAGACAGCCGGGCCTGTGCTAGCACTAGCTTCGAGGCCGGTGCCAGGGCGCAACGTTTTGGCGACGACGGTCGGGGACAGGTTGTTCGGGTTCTTGAGTTGGGGTTACAAGGCCGGGACCGGTCCCCAAAGGGCGTTTGGCGGCGTCATCCGGGACCAACATGGCGCTAACCCCGTTCTCGTTCCGTCATGCTCTGCCGAGATCGCTGGGTGCCGTTAACGGGGCCAGTGAGGACCACTTTCACGCCGGTGCTGACGCTCGGGTCGGCAAGTGTGGCGTACGGGCTCCCGCCGGTTGCGAAGATGCCGGTCCGCCCAGTCGCCCCTTTATTGTCCTTGCCGAGCAGGACGTCACGTCCGACAGCGGCTCCCGCCGGAGAGGCATCGGCGCCCAGGACGGCGACGGTTGCTGCGGCGGCCGCCCCAGCACCCGCCATCGCGCCGAGCCGGGCGAAGGCCCGGCGGCTCAGCTTTTGCGGTGGCTCCGAAGCGCCCACTGTGCCGGCGATGTCAGACTTCGGGTTGCGGGCGACAACCGCAGTGTCACCCAGCTCGGAGCGGCGCATATCGGCCCGCAACCCGGTGATTTCGCTTGCTTGTGCCGCTACCAGGCGTTGCAGCTCAGAAAGCTGGGCCTGGAGGTCATCGATCGGGGAGCCACGCATGGGTTGTCCCTTCCGTACCTTTGCCGACGCTAGCGGTGTTGGCCACCGCCCGGTCGCCGGGACAAGTACGGGACGCGCCCCGAACGTACAGTCTGCAACGGGGCGGCCCTTCTCAGGAAAGCCGGGCAAACGCGTCTCGGGCGAACTTCACCGAATAGGCGCACTTGTTATCTACGATGCTCAGGTTCTGGGCCGAACCGTTGTACGTCCCGACGTCGGCGTAAAGCCAACCGACGCTAAAACCTTTGGCCACGCAGAAGGCGCCGTGACCCACCGCGGGTTCATTTACAAAGGGCCCGGGCAGAAAGGTCTTCTCGGACGCCGCCGTTCCCGTTTCGAAGGAATACGTGAGCGTATGGTCCTCATTGGCGGTGCTGTACTCGCATTTTCCTTCCCCGGGGCCGCCGTCGGCGTGGGGCAGGATGGCCCGACCCGGGCCCACGGCCATGCCGAAGACGCTCTTGACCTGGCCTGACGTTATGAGCGAGCAAGGGTGGAGGTCGTAATAAGCGAACGAGTATTTCGGCGGCCCTGACGCGCCGGCGGTGGTACTGATCGGGACCATTGCACCCGCCAGGCACAACCCCCTGCTGCCATCCGAGCCGCTCGTCGCGTCCAGCGACGGCGCAGGTTGCCCACGGCCTCAAACGCTCTCACTAGGTGCTCCCGTCTGTGGAGGACAGTTCACCGTACCGGCTTTGGTCACCTACGCTAGCGGCGGGCGCTACCGGGCCCGACTAATGTCGGGAGCACCCAAGATGACCCTTTACCTGGTCGGCATTGTCAACCAGGCCTCCGAACTGGTTGCGAGGGCGAAGTTGCCCATGTTGCAAACTGGCGGTGATGAAGGCATGGCCCGGCGCCCACGCTCGAGCCCGAGGGCGTCGATGTTGGCCCCGGTAGCCTCCGAGACCCGTAGCCCGGGCACGGCCGCGCGCCTCCAGGCTGGCAGCCAAGCACTCGGGGTCGGAGAACGTCGGGTCGAAAAGGACGACAGACGTCTGTCACTCCGCTCGGAGGACGAGGGCCGTTGGCGTGCGAGCTGCATACCTCCCCGGAAGGGCGGCGACGACGTTCGCAAGCACGAGCGCACCGAGGCCAACGTAAACAAGCGCCAGCGTCGGCACGGTGGCGCTCGGCACGGCGAAGATCTCATGCGCAAAGAGGGCCCAGAGCCAACGCCCCAGCGCGATGCCAAGTGGTGTGCCGACGATGACACCCACGGCGACGGCGACCGTCGATTGCCACGCCACACACGCGGCGAGCTGGCGCTCGCTGAAGCCAAGGGCCTTCAGCAGTGCCAGGTCGCGCCGACGGCGCCGTACCGAAGCAGTGAGGGTGAGGCCGAGGGCGACGACGGCACCAATGGCGAGCCCGCTTGCGAGCAGGACCGGCGTCGAACCGATGGTCCGGTAGTTCTCGATCTCAGCCGGGTACTGGACCGGCAGGACTTCGACGCTCGCTCCTGCGGCAGCGCTGTTCGGGACGGCCGCGAATGCCTTGTTTGCCACGTCGGCTATCCGGTGCAATGTCGCTAGGGCCTCGGCGGGAGGGGCGCCGGCCCTTAGTCGGACGAAGATCATATTCGGACCGTTGAGCGTTGGGTCCGGGCTGTGGATGAACTCCTTGAACGCGGGTGGTTCGATGTCGACCGAGACGATGGCCCCAGTTCCCATTGACGTGTGACGGGTCTGCGTGGCCCCAATTGCAGGTAATGTCGCCGTTCCTACGATCAGCAAGGGCGTAGGCGGAACGTACACGGGAGCATCTTTGGGTGTCCCGTAGCTCGCGATAACCGTGTCACCCACGCTCTTGTGCAACTGAGCGAGTGTCGCCGCGCCGAGGACGATTTGGTTGTTGGCTTCGAGGGAGTGCCCTGACAGGACCGGAGGGGTCACCTTTGCATTTGGGCTCGCCAAGAGGATGGGCACGATCTGGCCGTCGATCTGGGCGTTGGCGAAGCTCACCCCAGACCACGCGGCGACGAAGCGGTCGTCGGCCAGAAGGGAGCGAGCTTGGGGAGGGACGATGTAACTTGACGCCAAGGCATAGTTCCAGTTCCAGCCGTAGAGGGCCGGGTGGGAGACCAACGTGTTGAGCCCACTGCCAAAGGTGAGCGTCGCGACGACGATCACCATGGCGAGCACGGTGCCGAACAGTGCCGAACGCACCGGTACCGCGGTGCGACCGCGGCCCGGTTCGACAGCAAAGCGGACGCCGGCGACGGCGGGCGCCGCCGCGCCGGAGCTTGCAACCAGACGAGCAAAACTCGAACCTAGGGTGGCTCTCGTCGTGCCCTGTTGGCGAAGACGCGAAGACGACCTATAGGCGAGCGCGGCGGCGCCAGCTCCGATTGCGCCGATGAGCACGAGAAGCCCGAAGCCGAGCACGGAGGAATCAATCGCGGTCCCCGCCGAGGGGTCGACGGGGCGTACCGGGCCGATGGGCGACAACGGTGAGAGCCCGATCGCCACACCGACGGCGAGCAGTGACCCGAGAAGGACCGACCCAAGAACACCGAGGAGCCCATCGGCCATGACGACGGTGCGGCTCGCCCCGAGAGCGCGGAGGACTTCAAGGTCGTCGCTCCCGGCCTGGAGCTGTCTGCCAATAACCTGCATGGCGATCAACAGGGCAGCGAGCATGGCGATGGCGCCGAACGCCCCGAGGGCGATGGCCTCGGGCTTCACCGTCCGGTCGACCTGTCCCTCGACGACCGAGGTGACGTGGAAGTTGTACGTGGTGCCTTTCGGAAGAGCCCGGATGATCTCCCGCTCCACCGCGGGGACTCCCTGAGCGCCATCTCGGAGCTTCAGGCCATAGGTCGCGTCCTGCACACCGGCGCTCAATGGCCGTGTCACTGCCGGGGTGAAGAGCAGGAACGCCGGGTACCGGTCGACTTCGTCCAGCACGACCTCGTTGTTGAACACGACGAGCCCGACCAGCTTCATATCGAGCTGCAGGGTTGGCTTCATTTTCGTTGTGCCGAAGCCTGGCTCGTTGGTCTGAGCGCCGGTGTAAAAGCCAACGGGGACGACTTGCCCGACGTGCCAGCCGAGCAGTTGCGCCGCCTGGGTGGTGGCGACGAACTCGTTGGCGGCATCAAGGCCGGCCATCCGGCCCCTGGTCACCGTGACGCGGTCTTGGTCGAAATACTCGCCGTCGAGGCTGCCGAGGGCGGTGACTTCGTCGTCGACGTAGGAGGGAGGAATGATCGCTGCGCCCGTCCGTGCCAAGGGGAAGGCGTTGATGTACAGCGCGCTTCGGGCCTGTTGAACGCCAGGTAGCCGCTCCAGGTCATTGGTCAGGACGGGCGCGGACACATTGGCGAGGTTCATGTCCGAAGGATTGGTGCTGGCCAAGAAGGTCGCGAACGATGATTGGGTGCGCCGTGCTGCGGCGATCGAGCCCATGGCGGTCCCGCCGGTCAAGCCGATCAGCAGCACGATCGACAGGTAACCGCCCCACCTGCGGCCGAAGGTGGCCGTGAAGCGGTACCACGCGACTTGAAGAACTTGTCCGCTCACGGCGAAGTCCGCCTCCCACTGCGAGCGGTCTCCACCATGCTCGTCAGTCTTGTTGATCTTCAGACTCCTACCAAGGAGGTCAGCCCGTCAGTCTCCAGTGTGGTAGCACCACTTCTGCTCAGAGCCCTGAGGTCCGGTCTGTCGCCTGCACCGGCACGACCAGGCCCGTGCAGGGATCCGCCGGCGATTAGGTCTGCGGGAAGCCCTATTGCAAAGGTGCCCGTCCAAGCCTGGCGTGTGGTCGAGTAGGCGACAAGAGGGCTGATCAAGAGCGTCAAACCAGAGGGCCGGCTGTGCCCGGCCGGAGCCGACCGGGCACAGCGTCTGACGCTGGTTAGGGAGCGCTGAGCCGGAGGGAGGACGAGCCTTGGTCGGCGGCCATCTGAGCGCTGGTGTAGGGGAGAGAGGCCCACTTGCCCTGCGAGTACAGCTTGGTCATGGTGGCGTGGTCGGCCGAGCGGGTGTCAGTGGCTTGGGAATACGTAAGGATGCCCTGGGACACAGGACCTTGGCGGGTTAGTTCGGTGGTCATGACGACCGACGAGCCGTGGTAAGCCTGGCCGTACGGGAAAGCGTCGAAGGGGCCACCGGTGCCGTCGGCGCTGTCAACGACGTTAAGGCAGCCGGTGTCGCAACCGGGAACGGGGATCTTGAGTCCCTCATCGGGGTAAAACTGCACCTGGCCATAGCTGGCGTCGAGGGTTATGTGATGAGCTTGCAGGCTGAGAACGGCGTTGCCCAAGGCTTGCAGGACGGTGGGGTTCTTGGTGTTCAAGCCGGACGGGGTGGTGAGCGGTTTGGAGGTATTGAAGGGCACAGCCCAGAAACCGGTGGTGGGTGCGGCAACGTCCCATTGCGCGAACAACCACCCACCGCTTGCGTCCAGCTGGCCGGTGCCGTTGTAGCCGGCCAGGGCCTTGCACGCCGGAACCAGGTTGACCAAGGTGGCATTGCTGGCCGCTACAACGGGCGTGGCCAGGCACGCCTTCACCAACGGCTTTAGCACCAATTGGGCCAAATATGAAGTATCGCGTTCCCACATGGCCTGCAGGGTCGGGATACTGAACTTGGCCGGCCCTAGCCCGTCAGTGCCAGCCACACGCGCGGCGATCTCCTGGTTGGCGATGCGGGTGCGCAGACCCTGAACGGTGCCGATATCCCCAACGGCCGGCGAATAAGCCGGGAAAGGAGACCTCGGGTTGGCCAGCCAGTAGGAGTCGTTCGAGTTCTCGACGTAGTCGGTGCGGACGGTATGGGGCAGTTGGCCGGCGTTGAAAATACCGGGCACCGGCGTACCGGGGCTGGTGCGCCAGGCACAAGCCGATCGGGACCCGTCCAGGGTGATAAAGCCCGCCTCGGCAAAGATCTCCTCTGGAACGCCTCCCGGCGTGCACGATTTGATCAACGACAAAGGCACATTGGGGACGTTGCCGACATCGGCGTAAAGAACGTGGCCGGTATCGTCGGCCGCCAGCGTGTTGAACTCGGGGATGGCCAAATAAGTCGATTCCACCTTCAGCAATCCCTCCACCGAGGTGGCCTGTCCCATCCGTAGGTACTGGTTGGCAAACCGGGCGCCATCGCTGAGAGCAGCGTCGTCAACGGTGTAGGCCGTCGTGGTCGTCCACGCATAACCGGCGGCGGGGAAGACCATGACAGTGCCCCATCGGGTCGTGTAGAACGTGTGGCTGACCGTCCCCTTCCCGGTATTGACCCGCACCGTCTCGGTGCCCATCTTGTAGGCCTTGCCGTTGACGTAATAGCTGGTCGGGTGCCGGGGTACCAGTTTCAGCTGGTAGAAGGTGAAACGCTGGTCGGTCGAGACGGTGTGCGTCCAGGCCAGGTCCTGGTTGAACCCGAGCGCCATGAGCGGCAAGCCGTAGAGCGTACTGCCCTCCACGTTGTACTGCCCCGGCACCGTAAGCTGGGCCATCCAGAAGCGGTTCTCCCCGTTCCAGGGGAAGTGCGGGTTGACCAGCACCATGCCGTCGGCATTGGCTGTGTCCCGGGACCCGATGGCGATGCCGTTGGACCCTTCGGCCGGGCCGTTATCACCCGTGAGCTGGCTCTTGAGCGCGGCCACGGCCGGGCTCCGCTCCACCTTTCCCTTAGCCGGGCTACCGGCCGGCCTTTTCCCATTGGGCAGGCTGGCGGGCGGGGTGGCGCTTACCTCGTTGCCGATCAGCCCGTCGCTGGAGATGGCTACGATCTGGAGGGCACGCAGGAACATGTCGGTGACCGTTATGGGGCGGGCCCAGGGCTTGCCCGCACAGCTCGGGTCGTTCAGCTGCCCAGACGCCAGATAAGCGTTGTAACCGGCCACGAAACCTCGATAGACGGCCATCACCTGAGGCAGCGCCCCGTTGGGGGGCGCCTCGCTCATTTCCTTTTGGACTACTCCGCTCGCCGTTACCGCCTGCCAGTACAGGTCCGAATCAAGGTTCGAGTCGTCGCTACCGGTCCCATAGTCGAGGTTGGCGGCATTGGGCCCGAAGTAAAGGGAACGTTTAGCCTCGAGGGTTACAAAGTCCTGCGCCAGGGTGCAGAAACTGTCCTGGGAAAACGCCCACGCCTCGCCATAGCCAAGTGCCGTGAAGTTGGCCGCCGTGATGTGGGCCACCCCGTCGCCATCTCGGGTGATCGTCACCTGGTCCGAACTTGCCGACGCACTGCTTGGCGCAATGAGGCCGACAAACGCCAGCGAGAGAACGGCGGTCGAGGCCAACCCTAGCCTTAAGTGTCGAGGCCGGGTCGACGCGGGCCTTCTTGTTCCCTTAAGCGTTGCCGCTGTGTTCATGGTCCCTCCTAGGGTTTTGGGCTCAGGTTGTGTTTGGCGGTTTAGCCGGCTTCCGCCATCGTCACCCGGGGGCAGGGCTGCCGTCATCAGGGGTAGTACTGGCCGACCACGCAACTGGTGTGCCGCATTAGCGGTGACGGCACTGGCCTGCAGCCTGCGGGCCAGCTCGTAGGTGAAAACAACGTTGGCCAGCTTGGACTGGTCCTGCCATCAGCCTGCTTTGGTCCTGTCCCATGTCCGTTCTCAACAGTATTTACGGCATAAGAGCTGCCCATCCGAACTGTTGACCGGATGGGCAACTTTGTTGTGGTCTTCCAGGCCCAACGTAGTCAGGCCACTTGAGTTGGGGCCCGAAGGGTCAGGCGTCGCCGTGCGCTGCTCGCATGGCTGCCGCGCCCAGGGCGATGGCGGCGTACGCCCCGAGGACCACGATGGCCGTGCCAGGTGCCAGGATCCCGGCCGAGCGGTGAACGGTGACAGCATCCTGGATGGCGGTACCGGGTAGGTAGCCGCGCACGCGGGCTGGAAGAAGCTGGCCGAACGTGAGCCCTCCGACGATGACGACGGCCATGGCCGTGGTCGCCCCGGCAGTATGCCGGATGACGCCGGCGAGGCCGACACCGATGACGGCGATGAGGCTGACGGCCACAGCACCGAAGAGGATCGCCACGAGCACGCCGGGATGACCGAGGCCCACTTGGAGGTGCTTGGCGGCGAAGATGCGCTGGCCGATCTCGAAGCCGACGAAATTGGAGACCAGCGCCACCGGGAAGGCGAACGCCGCCACTGTGACGGCCTTGCCCGCTAGTACCAGCCGCCGGGACGGCATGGAGGCAAATGTCGAGCGGATCATGCCCGTGGCGTACTCGGCGCTGACCGACCGAACGGCGAGCGCCCCGAGCAGCACGGCGGCGATCATGACGCCGAACAACGAGCAGCTCGTGGCGTCGAAGGTCCGGTGCTGGGCGGCCGTCATGATGGCCCACTGGTCGGCCTGGGAGATCACGAGGACGGCGCCGGCGGCGATGGAGAAGACCAAGGCAAAGGCGGCCGTGCGCCATGTGGAGGGCAGGGTGCGGAGCTTCGTCCACTCCGCCTTGAGGATCCTGCTGATGGTGATGGCGTGCACCGGCCGTGCCGGAGCGGTCTGGTAGGTCGTGGCGCTCATGTCAATTCCCTTTCGTGGAGCCGGTCAGCTGGCCGGCGCGGTAGTCGGTCTCATCTCGGGTCAAGTCGAAGAACGCCTCCTCGAGCGAGCTCACCTGCGCAGCAAGCTCGATGAGGGTGATGCCGTGGGCCGAAGCGGCTCCGCCCACGGCCGCGCAGTCCAGCCCTGTCACGGTCAAAGAGCCGTCTGGGCAACGCTCCACTACAGCGCCGCGCTCTCTCAGGGCGACGACCAGGTCGTCCTGCTCTATGGCCCGAGCCCGGACGCTCGGGGCCGCGCGGCCGTTGACGAACTCGTCGGTGCTGGCATCGGCGATGATGCGGCCCCGGGCGATGACGAGCAGGTGGTCGGCGGTCAGGGCCATCTCGCTCATGAGATGGCTGGAGAGGAACACCGTGCGGCCCTCGGACGCCAGCGACTTCATGAGGTTACGGATCCAGACGATCCCGTCGGGGTCGAGGCCATTGATCGGTTCGTCGAACATCACGGTGCCGGGGTCGCCGAGCAGGGCAGCCGCGATGCCGAGGCGCTGGTTCATGCCCAGTGAGAAGGTGCCCACCCGCTTGGCGGCGACATCGCTGAGCCCAACGGTATCGAGGACCTCGCTAACCCGGCGTCGGTCGATCCCGTTGCTGTCGGCCAGCCACTTGAGGTGGTTGGCGGCACTGCGGCTGCCGACGATGGCCTTGGCATCGAGCAGCGCCCCGACCGACCTCAGGGGATCGGCGAGCTGAGCGTACAGCTTGCCGTCGACACGGACTTCGCCGGAGCTCGGCGTGTCCAGGCCGAGGACCATGCGCATGGTGGTCGACTTGCCCGCCCCATTGGGGCCGAGAAAGCCGGTGACCCGGCCCGGTTGGACGACGAAAGAGACTTCATCGACCGCAGTCGTGTTGCGGTACCGCTTGGTCAGGTGCCTTGCCTCGATCATCGTTCTTCCTTTCCTGGGGTGTGCTTGGCGGTTCATCGAACTTCCACCATCGTCACCCGGGGACAGGGGCCCGGTCATCAGGGGTAGTACTGGCCGACCACGTAACCGGTGCTCTCAGCGACAGGTCTCGACGGGCCTCGGCCAAACTGGATGTTGTGAGAAGCCGACGAGCAGGTCCGATGTCACCCGGTCCGGAGATGCAGTGCTACATGGCCGAATTGAGGTTGCAAGCCGAGGCCGGGACCGATCTTTCGTGGGTGGGCCAGAGCCTTGATTCCGCTTGCCGGCGCCTTCAGGGCGTTGGCCCGAGCCCACAGATCTTGAGCGCGGTCCATGTCCCCGATGACGGGCGGCTCTCGTGCATCGTCAGGGCGACGAGCCGCGACGACGTGCTGCGCCTGTTCGAGATCTCACTGTTGCCTTCGGCCCGGGTCGTGGACGTGGTGGTCGTGGAGGCGGGCTCCTCCGAGATGAAGCCGGGCTAATCCGTCCTCGGCTCTTGTGCGACCCAGCTGGCGATCTCGACGCGGGAGTTGATGCCGAGCCTGTTGAGGATTTTGGACACGTGCGTCTCGACGGTCCGTTCGGAGAGGAACAGTCGGGAGCCGATCTCTTTGTTGCTGAGGCCCGCGGCTACGAGCCTGGCGACCTCAAGTTCGCGCTTGCTCAGCGGCGTCGTCGCTGTCGTTGCCGACGGGGGAGAGGGCCGGGGGAGCTTCTCCCCCAGAGCGTAGGCGATCGCTTCTGCTCTCGGCATCAGCCGGCCAACCTCGGCTTCGGACTCCAGCGCGCGAGCCCCCAGCGACGTGACGATCGTCTGGCGCGCCCGGCTCAGCAAGGGCTCCATTTGCGGGATGAGCCGCACGGCGGTCTCGGTCTGGAGGTGCTCAGCCGCACCCAGCAACCTGGCTGCCCGTTGTAGCTGGCCGACCATGGCGTCGTGGCAGGCCAGCCCGTAAAGGATATAGAGGATGGCATCGCGGTTCTCGAGAAGTCTGGCGAGCCCGAGGGACTCCTCGAAAACCGGCCTTATTTCGTCGGTTTGACCGGCGCCGAGCACTGTGAAGCCGTAGTACCCCAGGATGTAGATAATGGAGTTGAGGTCACCGCGCGCCCGCGCCCGGGGCAACGATTCGCCGTAGACCCGACGAGCCATGACGAGATCTTGGTCGACCTGGGCTATGAAACCCTGAGTTGCGGTCACCGCCGCATCGGCACCGGGGTCGTTAAGGCCGAGAGCGATGGCTGCCGCCTCGCCGACCTGCGCCCGAGAACCTTCAAAGTCACCGCCCGAGGCCCGGACCCTTGCCGACACGGCCAGTGCCCGGGCTAGCAGCGGCAGGTCGCCCACTGCCCGTGCCTTGGCTTCGGCGTCGACCAGTGCCAGTGTGGCAACTCCCCAGTCCCCCTGCACCACGGCGACGACGCCCCGGGCGAACAGAGCGTACGCCAGCGCTCGTATGTCCCCTTCGCTGTCGCTAAGGAACAGGTCCAGCCAGTAAATGCCCTCGCTAGTGGCGCGAGGCGCCCAGTACCAGCCCAGCGAACCCACCATGTACAGCCCGGTCGGGTTGTCCGGGCCGTTGAGGCAATGTGCGAGGACCGCCCGTAGGTTGGGGGCCTCCTCGTCGAGCCGCTTGAGCCACTCGACGATCTGAGGTGAGTGCGCCGCACCGCGGGCCGCCTGGCAGATGCTGGAGTAAAATCTTACGAGAACCTTGAGGGTGGCGGCTTCCTCATCCGCGGCGCGCAGCTTGAGCAGGGCGTATTCGCGCATCGTCTCGTGGAGCCGATAGCGGGCGCTGGCAGCTGTGCCCAACCGGGCCACGAAGGACCTTTCGACGAGACCAGCCAGAAGTTCGAGCACCGACGATTGCGGGACGTCCTCACCGGGTGCCACCGCTTCCGCCGCATCGAGCCCGAAGTCGGAGGGGAAAACGGCCAGCCGGCGCAACACCGCGGCTTCGGGGCCAGTTAGGAGATCGTGGCTCCAGTCGATGGTGGCCTTGAGTGTCTGTTGCCTCGGGAGCGCCGCCCGGCTGCCACCGGTCAAGACCGCGAAGCGGTCGCTCAGCCTCTCGACCAGTTGGTCCAACCCGATCGTCCTCAGCCTCACGGCGGCCAACTCGAGCGCCAAGGGCATGCCGTCAAGGCGGCGGCAGAGATCGGTCACCAGTAGGCGGTTGGCCTCGTTAACCTCCAGCTGGACGCCGGCATTTCGGGCCCGTTCTACGAGAAGCGCCACCGCCTCTGAATGAGCGGAGCCTTGTGCCGCCTCGCCGTCTGCTCCGTCCACCAGGGTGAGGGACGGCACCTGGACCACACGCTCGCCCGAGGTACCCAATGGCTGGCGGCTCGTGGCCAGCAGGCGGACGCCAGGGGCTTCCTTCAGGATGACATCGGCCAGTACGGCGATCGGGTCGAGGAGGTGCTCGCAGTTGTCGAAGACGAGAACTGTCTCGCGGCAGGTCAGGTGCGCCACAAGGACCGAGGTCGGCCACTGTCCAGACTGGTCCACGAGGCCCACGGCGCTCATCACGGCCTTGGCCACCAGGTGAGGGTCGTCCAGTCCAGCAAGTTCGACGAGCCACACGCCGTCGCGCACGGTCCGTTGCAGGTCAGCGGCGGCGCGTAAGGCGAGCCGGGTCTTGCCCACCCCACCGGGCCCCACCAGAGTGAGGAGACGGGTACCAGCGAACGCCCCCTTTACCTCGGCCAGCAATCGGCGTCGGCCGACGAAGCTGGTGGGCTCCGCGGGCAGGTTGCCCGCCGCAGCCCGGTTGGCAACCGGCACGCCCTCAGTGTAGGGCGCCCGACCTCGTTGACCCTGGGCGCGTACGCGTGCCCAGAGAACTCACCTTGGGTGAGCAAATAGCCTCGTGTCCGCCAAGTTCCGTCGCTATCTCAAGCCTTCTTGAGGCGTAAGCGCGATGGCTAGGAGTGACGGGGGTCGGTCGACCCCCGAACGACCAATACCCCTTCGTGGTGGCGGGTGCCGCCGCCCACCCGGGTGCCCCCCATCATGGTGAAAAGGTCGCTCATTGCCGCCGCTCCCAGCCGCTCCAGGCCCATGTCGTAGGTCGTCAGGGCAGGGTCGGTTTCCTGTGCGAAGACGGCCCAGTTGTCGTAGCCCGTAATGGCTATCTCCTCAGGGACCTGGCGGCCGGAGGCCACCACCGCCTCTAGCACGGCGGCGGCGATCTGGTCGGAGCCGCAGACGATGGCGTCGAGGTCGGGCGCGTCGGCCAGCGCCAGCCGAGCCGCTTGACGAGCCCAGCGCTGGGACCAGGGACCGTAGAGGGGTCTGCCGACGAGGCTCAGGCCGTGGGCACTGAGGGCGTGTGCCAGCCCTAGTACGCGCTGCTGCACAGCGGGAGCGTTCTCCGGGCCCGTGATATGGACGAGGCGCGCCCGGCCTAGCTCGACCAGGTGGTCCACGACCCGGGTCGCCCCGGTGAAGTCGTCTTCGACGTGGGTGACGTCTCGATGGTTGGTGGTGGTGCCGTGAACGTAGACGCAGGGGATCTTGGCTACGGCCGTTATCGACGGGGTTTTGCTCTGGTTGTCGCCGACCACGAGGAGGCCGTCCACGTGCCGCTGGCGGAGCGTGACGGCCAGGTCGGCCAAGCGGCTCTCGACCCCGCGGGCGTCGGCAATGATGGCCGAGAACTCCCGCTGGTCGAGCACCGATTGCGCCCCGATCACGATGGGCATGGCGAAGCGGTGGACCATCGGGTCTCGCAGTAACACCCCGATGATGCTGCTACGCCCGCTGACCAAGCTCTTGGCCACCAGGTTGGGTGAGTACGACAGGTCCCGGGCCGCCCGTAGTACCCGCTTACGGGTCAGGTCGGAAATGCGGTCGCGCCCGTTCATGGCCTTGGACGCGGTGGTGAGTGACACCCCGGCCCGACGTGCCACTTCGGTGAGGGTCGCCGGCCGGGACGATAGCGGCTCCGCCGGGAACCCACTGGAGGGCGGCGAGCCCGTCACGAGTAAGCGCTTTTGCAGTCTGCAGGCCCCTATCTCTGCCAGATTTACACCCTCATTGTAGCACGCATCCTTGCACACCCCCAATGTTGGGAGTAACGTTACCCCTCGCAAGCGCACCGTTGGGGGAACAGCGAAAGATGGCGGTTAGTCGCGCCAGCTGAAGGATGCGGAGGGGGTCATGGGGCAAATCGGCAATACAGCTGCCCAAGAGCCGGCTCGACGCTCGGGCTCAGCCGGTCCGGCCGAAGGGCCCGTGAGCCCGACGGCCGGGGCCATGGTCCGGTGGCGGCCGCTCGGCGTGGACGAAGTCGTGCTCTCCGGCGGGGGCGAACTGGGCCGTTGGCAACAGCGCAACAGCACCCGCACGCTCCCTCACTGCATCGAGCGCCTCTACAGCTCAGGAGCCGTGGCCAACCTGGAGCGCGTGGCCGCCGGTGTCTGGGGCACCGAGCCGCACCGAGGCATGCATTTCTCCGACTCCGACGTCTACAAGGTCTTGGAGGCCGTGGCATGGGACAGCCGTCGCGGCCTCCCCAGCGGCGTGGAGGAGTTCGCCGGCGAGGTACCTGGGCTAATAAGTCGAGCCCAACGCCAGGACGGGTACCTGAACAGCTGGTTCCAGGGCCAACACCCCGAGCTGGTCTGGCGCGACTTGCGCTGGGGCCATGAACTCTACTGTGCTGGCCACTTTTTGCAGGCGGCGGTGGCCAACCGCCGGGCCGACCGGGCCCCGGAGCTGTTCGAGGTGGCCAACAAGCTCCTCGGGCACCTGCTGGCGACGTTCTCCCTGGACGACGGAGACGGGCGACTAGTAGGCGTGTGCGGCCACCCCGAGGTAGAGACGGCCCTCGTCGAGTTCTACCGCCTGAGCGGCGACGCTCGGGCGCTCCGGCTCGCGCAGCGGCAGGTGGGCCTCCGGGGGCGGGCGGACGTGGCCTTGCCTAGCTCGGGGCGCCTGGGCGACCGCCGCTTTCCCCTGTCGTACTTCTTGCACCATGCACCGGTGCGGGAGCGGGCGCTGGCCACGGGCCATGCCGTGCGGGAGCTCTACTTGCAGGCCGGCGTCGTCGATGTCGCCGTCGAGGCCCACGACCAAGGGCTCCTGGGGGCGTCAGAGGCCATCTGGGAGGACTTGTTCGCTACCAAGACCTACATCACGGGGGCGCACGGTTCCCGGCACCGGGACGAGTCGATAGGCGACGCTTACGAGCTGCCCGGCGACCGCGCCTATGCCGAGACGTGTGCCGCCATTGCCAGCTTCCAGTGGAACTGGCGGCTGTTGTTGGCTACTGGACGGGCCCGCTACGCCGACGCCATGGAGCGCGTGTTCTGGAACACCATCGCCGGGTCCGTTTCCCGTCCCGGGACGGAGTTTTTCTACTCCAACACGATGCACCTGCGCACGGGCCACGACGGCACGGACGAGGACTCGCCCCGCTCCCGGCTGTCTTGGTACGAGTGCGCCTGCTGCCCGCCGAACCTGGCCCGTCTGATGGCCAGTATCCAGGCCTACCTGGTGACCAAGGACAGCTCCGGCCTTCAGGTGCACATGCCCTTCACCGGCACGGTCTCGACCACCGGCCCCAGCGGGCCGGTCGAGCTGGAGCTCCGCAGCGACCACCCCTGGGGCGGGTCCACCGACGTCGAGGTTAGGGCGTGCCAGTCGAGCCAGCCCTGGGCACTGTGGGTGCGTTTGCCCGACTGGGCGGGCCGGGAGGGGGCTCAGGTGGCCCTGAACGGGTCGCGCATCGCTGTCAGCACCGAGGGCTCTTATATAAAGGTGGACAGGCAATGGGCCGCGGGCGACCGCCTGACGGTGTCCTTGTCGATGCCTGCCCGGTCAGTGAGGGCCAACTGGAAGGTGGACGCCGTCCGGGGTTGCGCTGTCGTCCAACGGGGGCCGCTCGTGTACTGCGTCGAGGCGGACGACCTGGCCGAGGGCACGGCGGTGGAGGACGTGGCCCTGGACCTGGCCCAGCCGCTAACGCCGGCCAACGACGTGCCCGCCGGCCTCGAAGGTTACGTGCAGGTTGTGGTCCACGCCTCCGGGCGCCACTTGGGTAGCTCGGACGGCCCGCTGTACGAGGACCGGCCCGCCGGCACCACCAATCTCGGGGGCCCTACGAGCCCCGAGCCATTGGCCCTCACCTTGGTGCCGTATTTTGCCCGAGGCAACCGGCCTTCCCTCGCCATGCGCGTCTGGGTCCCTGCCCTCGGGCCCGACGACCAAGCCGCGCCGGCCACCGTCAGCGTGAAAGAGAGGCATTAAGTGGCAACTTTCGTTGGTAATGAGGAAGGGTTCACCGTGCACGAGGGCCGCGAGATCCTCCAGGTCGAGGCTTGGGGGCCCAATAGTGCCCGGGTCCGGTCGACCTGCGGCCCTTCCATAACGGGTACGCCGGGCAGCGCCTTGGGCGAGCCGGCGGCCAGCCGCCCGGTGGTCGAGGTGTCCGACGGCACGGCGCGCCTGCGCAACGGCGACCTCGTGGTCGAAGTGGCTGCCAACCCCGGTGGCGGGTTCCTGCAATTTCCGCCCCTGGTGCGCTTTTCCCGGGCCAGCGACGGCCGAGAGCTCCTCAGCGAGCAAAGCCCCCATTTCACCTCGCCCCCCCAGCGCCGCTATACCCAAGGCGCCGGCGGTACCTACGGTTGCGAGGTCACGTTCAACCCTTCCCCCGGGGAGCGCATTTACGGGCTCGGCCAGCACCAGCACGGCCTGTTCGACCAAAAGGGCGCCATTATCGACCTCATCCAGCGGAACACCGAGGTATGTATACCTTTCGCCCTGTCCAATCGTGGTTACGGGTTCTTGTGGAACATGCCGGGGGTGGGCCGGGTCGAGCTCGGCGCCAACCGCACCCGGTGGGTGGCCGACGACGCCCGTCAGCTCGATTACTGGGTGACGACGGCGCCCACGCCGGCCGAGGTCGTTAGCCAGTACTCCCAAGCCACCGGCCTGCCGCCCATGCTGCCGGCCTGGGCGTCCGGCTTCTGGCAGTGCAAGCTCCGTTACCGCCACCAGGAGGAGCTCCTAGAGGTGGCCCGCGAGCACAAGCGCCGGGGCCTGCCCTTGTCGGTGATCGTCGTCGACTACTTCCACTGGACCCGCCAGGGGGAGTGGCGCTTTGACAGCGCGGAGTGGCCCGACCCCCAGGCCATGGTGGACGAACTACGCGCCCTCGGGGTCGAGCTGATGGTCTCGGTCTGGCCAACTGTCAACCCCAACAGCGAGAACCATGCCGAAATGGACCGGCGCGGGCTCTTGGTAGGCAACGTGCGAGGCCTTCCCCTGAACCTGCCCTTTTGGGACAAGGGCGACGATGGCCAGGTCTTCGTGCGCTTCTACGACCCGACTAGCCCCGAGGCCCGCAAGTACGTTTGGGACAGGATCACCGAGGGTTACCGACGCTACGGCATCCGGGCGTTCTGGCTCGACGCCTGCGAGCCGGAGATGCGCCCGGAGGACCCTGAGAGCACCCTGTACCATATGGGCCGCGGCAGCGAAGTGCAGTGTGCCTACCCTCGCGAGCACGCCCGCGGCTTTGCCGAGGGGCTGTGGGCGGACGGTGAGAAGGACGTGATGCTCCTATGCCGGTCGGCGTGGGCGGGCAGCCAGCGCTACGGGGCGGCGGTGTGGTCAGGCGACATCGACTCGACGTTCGAGGCGCTGGCGGCCCAGATCCCCGCCGGCTTGAACATCGGTATTTCCGGGATCCCGTGGTGGACCACAGACATAGGGGGGTTCAAAGGTGGTGACCCGACGACGCCGTACTTCAGGGAGCTCATCGTGCGTTGGTTCCAGTTCGGTGCCTTTTGCCCGCTGTTCCGGCTCCACGGGGTGCGCGAGCCGGGCCCGCTGGTCGGCTCCGGCCAGACCGGGGCGCCCAACGAGGTCTGGTCGTTCGGCGACGAGGCCTACGGCATCATCACCCAGCAACTGGGGCTACGCGAGCGCCTGCGGCCTTACGTGATGGAACAGATGGCCACCGCCAGTGCTACGGGGGTGCCGCCCATGCGGGCGCTGTTCCTGGAGTTCCCCGACGAGGCGCCGGCCTGGGAGGTGGCCGACGAGTTTATGTTCGGCCCGGACATCCTGGTCGCCCCAGTCACCGAGCAAGGGGCGAGGGAGCGGGATGTTTACTTGCCCGAGGGGGCTTCCTGGCTGGACGCCTGGACCGGCCAGCCGGTCGAGGGGCACGGCTGGGTAAAGGCGCCGGCACCGCTGGAGCACATACCCGTGTACTTGCGAGGTGGAGGTGCCTTGAAGAGCCTGTCCGGCGGCAGTAAGTAGGAGCGGGGGACGGCGGCGGTAAGGGAAGGAGTCCACTTGGCTCAGGCCGACACAGCAGGGGAGGTAGGTGCACGGGCGCTGCCCGCGGACGCTGGCCGCCAGGCGGGGAGCGCGCCACCGGCACGCGCCCGGCGAGGGATGACGACCTGGCGCCGACAGCGGCTGGCGGGCTCGCTGTTCCTCGCCCCGGCCATCTTGTACCTCCTCTTCGCTTTCGCCTTGCCCATCATCTACAACGTGATGCTGAGCTTCGAGAACAGCTCCCCGGCGACGATATCCAGCTTGACCGCCCCGTTCGCCGGGTTTGCCAATTACCGCTTCATCCTGGATGACCCGACGAGCCGACAGGCCATAGTCCATACGTTTGAGTTCACCGCCGGGTCGCTCGTCGGCCAGTTCGTGATCGGGTTCGCGATGGCGTTGCTCTTCACTCTGCGCTTCCCGGGCCGGGCCATCGGGCGCACCCTCATCATCGTGCCTTGGTTGTTGCCGTTGATAGTGACCGGCGTCATCTTCAAGTTCCTGTTCCAGCTGGAAGGCGGGGCGGTCAACCAACTCCTCATGAACGTCGGCCTCGCTCACCGCCCCATTGACTGGTTGGACGACCCGCACCTGGCGCTGCTGACGGCCCTTATCGCAAATATTTGGCTGGGTGTTCCCTTCTTCGTGCTGCTCCTCTACAGCGCCCTTCAAGAAGTACCCGTGGAGGTCAAAGAAGCGGCCCTCATGGACGGCGCCGGCCCCTGGCAAAGGCTCCGCCTCATCATAGTGCCCATCATCCTGCCGGTCATCGAGGTTACCCTCCTCTTGGGGTTCGTCTTCACAGTAAAGGTGTTCGACCTCATTATCGCCCTCACCGGCGGAGGCCCGGCCAACGTTTCGCAACTGATCACGACATGGTCCTACAACCTGTCGTTCCAGCAGTTCTCCTTCGGCGAAGGCGCGGCGCTCAACAACGTACTGCTGGTGCTGGCGTTGATCTGTTCGCCCTTGTACTTGTTGCTCAGCCGGGGGTCCTTGCGGCGCAGTTCGGGGGAAGGTAAATGACTCGCTTGCAACGCTCAAGGGCCCTGCGGTGGCTATGCACGCTGGCGACGCTGGCGGCCCTGGTCGTAGTGCTGTTCCCGGTGTACGCAGTCGTCGTGGGCTCCTTCGAGTCCACCGATACCCTCTTCAGTGGCAACTACTATTGGCTGCCCCACGCTGCGACGCTCGACAACTACCGGACCGTCATCCAAGCACAGTCAGGTAACGTCCTAACGAGCCTCATCGTCGGCTTGGGGACAGCGCTGCTGGCCCTGGTCGTGGCGGTGCCCGCGGCCTATGCGCTGGCGAAGTACCGCCTGAAGGTGACGGTGGTCATAGTGAGCGCGCTGTTAGTGGCACAGATAGTTCCTTCTATCGTCCTCGCGACCTCGCTGTTCATCATCTTCCACTGGGTCCACTTGGTGAACACCTACCCAGGCCTTATTATCGCCGACGGCACTTACGCCATCCCCTTTGCCATCCTCGTGCTGCGGGCCTTCTTCTTCGGCCTGCCGAACGAGGTTATGCAGGCAGCGAGGGTCGACGGTGCGTCTGAATGGCAGACCTTCCGGCGCATCGTGGTACCACTGGCACGTTCTGCCGTGATAACCGTGGCGGTGTTCTCCTTCTTGAACGGTTGGGGAGACTTCATATTCGCCTTGACCGTCCTCAACGGGACGAACATCGTACCGATCACCCTGGGAATCTATACCTACCTCGGGAACTACTCGACCGATTGGGGCGCGGTCATGGCCTCCGCCGCGTTCGCGATCGTCCCGGCGGCAGTAATGCTGGTGATAGCGCAGCGTTACATAGCTAGTGGCCTCACGGCTGGCTCGGTGGTCGGGTAGTGATGGGGCCTGTCTCGCCGCTGAGACAAGCCCGGCCAAGGGCCAACGCCCGTCGACGGCACGGAGGGGGTGATGGAAGCTCGCGGACTGGTGCTTCCCCGTAAGTTTTCCGATAAAAGCTCGGCTGAATTCGTTGTCCGGCAGTCAACTATAAAGGAGAGAACCGCAGTGAAACTATCGAAGAGAATGTGGAACCGGGGCCTTGCCGCCCTGGTGGCCTCGACGTGTGCCGTGATGGGGTTGTCACAGGTGAGCACTTCCGCCGCGCCCACCATCACGCTCACAGAAGAGGACTACTTCAACACCGTTGGCCAGGACGCCGCCCTTGCCGCGTACAGCAAGCAGTTCGAGGCTGCGCACCCCGGTGTGAAGGTGACGAGAGAATATGTGCCTTTTGCCAGTTTGGACACGAAGCTCCTGACCCAAGCCGCGGGCCACGACCTGCCCAACCTTTTGGCCGTGGACAACCCGTTCGTGTCGACCATGATAACGACCGGCCAGGTAGTCCCCGTGAGCGGTTTCAGCGGCTTCAGTACCCAGGGGTATTTCCCGGCCGTGATCGACGAAGGCCTGTACAACGGCAAGTACTACAGCCTGCCGGTGGCGGGCTTCAACTCGATCGCGTTGATCTACAACATCGCCATGCTGAAGGCGGCGAACGTCGCCCCTCCGGTTACGTGGGCGCAGCTGGTCGCCGACGCCAAGGCTCTGACAACTCCGACCCGTTACGGCATCGCGTTGACCTGTGAGCCGGCGGAAGACACCACCTGGCAGTGGGAGCCGTTCTTCTGGAGCAACGGGGGCGATTTCACGTTCGCCAACATTGCGTCTGCGCCGGGAGTACAGGCCCTGAGCCTTTGGAAAGAGCTCGTAACGGACGGTTCGGCGTCCAAGGCCTGTCTCAGCTGGAGCCAAACTCCCGCCGCTTCGAGCCAGTTCATCGCCGGCAAGGCCGCAATGATGGTCAACGGCCCCTGGAACTTCTCGGACCTCAACGCAGCGGGCATGTACTACGGCAAGCAGTTCGGGATCGTCCCTGTCCCGGTCCGGGTGGCCGGCCAACACGTGGTCGTGCCGTTGGGCGGCGAGGACTGGATGGTCAGCGCCAGTGGTAACAGTGCAACACAGCAGATGGCCTTCGAGTACCTAGAGGGTATGCAGACGCCCGCGCAGGAGTTGTCGTTGTCGAAGCTGTACGGGTACCTGCCTCCCAAGGAAGCCGTGGCCAAAACCTTCGTGCAACAGGCCGGCCCTGAGTGGAGCGTGTACGCCAACCAGACGATTTATGCGCATCCCCGCACGTTGGGGCTCGGCGTGAAGTACCCGAAGATCTCCGAAGCGGTGTGGACGGCCATACAGGCTGCGTTGTCGGGGTCACAAAGCGTGCAGTCGGCGCTGGCGACAGCGCAGGGCCAGATCACCTCGGTCCTCAAAGGGTAGTAGCGACTAGGCGCAAGCCATGGGGGGAAAACCTTCCTCCGGGACAGCAAAGAAGAAACCAAGCACGTGTGGTCCGGTACCGCGAGCCCGGAATTTCTGGGCAGCGGTACCGGCCACTCGGTTCGCCAGGAGAGCAGTTTGAGGCGCGGGTCTACCAGCATGGAGCGCGACGGTGCCATGGGCCCCCAATCGGAGCCGAGCCCGAGTCGGGCTCACTGCTAACGCTGCCGACCGTCAGAGGGCAGGTCGCGCGGCAGTCCGAGGGTAACCCTGGATGTGCTCTGGAAGGCTCAACATCCGCCTCGTCTCAGGGGCCGGGTGCAGCAGGGCACGTGGGGCGGCTACGCGGTCCGTGAGCCTCAGCGCTCCGCCCCGGTCACCTCCGACAGTGCCGTCGGGCCGGTGGGTGCCATCCTCGACTTCCCGTACTGGCTCCAGCCTCAGACTGGGCCTGGTGGGCCGTCGCCCGGCCTGCTGCTGGCCGTGCTGGCCTGAGAACCCTGATCAGCCGGTATTGTCACCGGTGTGCCGTTTGTGCTGGCCGGTGGCGCAGCGGAACGGTACGGGGTCGGGCAGGTCGACGCCCAAGGCGGTGTCGGTAAGTGTTACGCGTGGGTACATGGGACGCCGAACGTGGAGAGCCGCATGCCGGGCAAGGCCAGAAATCTAGGTGGACCACACAATGGAAGACGACGGGCGCGGTACCGAGCGCTGACCGTCGCTGCGCTTGCTCTGGCCGTGCTTGCACGCTCGGCGCCGAGCGATGCGGCTACCATCGCGCACCAGGTCTCCACCTCGCCCGGACCGCGGAACGGGCACGGGACAGAGCTCGTGGTTGGCACCGAGCTCAAGGGTGGGTCGTGGCTGGAGTCGTCGGACGGCCACTACCGGCTGGCGATGCAGGGTGACGGGAACCTCGTCCTCTCCTGGGAGGGGCACCCGCTGTGGGCGTCCAACACGGCCAAGCACCCCGGGGCCTTCCTGGCGATGCAGGCCGATGGGGACCTCGTCGTCTACCAGGGGGACCGGCCGATCTGGAGCTCGGGGACCGACCATGGGGGCAATGGCCGCTACTACTTGAGCCTCCAGGACAACGGCAACGCCATGATCTACTCGGCCGCCCGAAAGTCGGTCTGGGCGACGAACACCGCCGTCCTAGGGCTCCAGCTCGGTGACATGGGACCGGCGGTAATGGCGCTCCAGATGTACCTCTCGTCGCTCGGCTACTGGGTGGGGGTGCCCGATGGGACCTTCGGCGACTCGACCCAACAGGCCGTCTGGGCGCTCCAGAAGGCCGCCGGCCTCAGCGCTGACGGTGTTGTCGGGCCGAAGACAGCCGCCGCCCTGGAGGCCGGCGTCGTGCCCAAGCCACGGTCGACGTCGGGCTATGTGGTCGAGGTGGACCTCCAGGACGACCTCCTTATGGTCATCAATGCCGGCAAGTTGCTCCACACCCTCAATGTCTCTACTGGCGGCGGCTACACCTACACCGACCAGGGCGTCACGTCCGTAGCGATCACCCCGAGCGGCGTGTTCCATATTTACAACGTGATCAACGGGCTCGACGTCGACTCCCTCGGGGAACTCTGGCGGCCGAGGTTCTTCGTTGGCGGCTTTGCCGTCCACGGCGAATCGTATGTGCCACCCTTCCCGGTCTCGCACGGCTGCGTTCGCGTGAGCGACGAGGCGATCAACTGGATCTGGGCGGAGAACATCATGCCCATCGGTACCGAGGTCTGGGTCTACTGACGCCGGTCCGTGAGCCTTTAGGCGGTGGCCTTGTCGACCTGCTGCTTTGCCCTGAGGTTGACCAAAAGCCACTTGAGGCGACCAGGCGGCGGAGATCACCCAGTACGCACTGGGCGACCTCTGCGATGCGAAGGTGGATATGGAGGCTTCCTGACCTGCCGGTTCGCAGTTACATGCCTGTTCACAAGGACATTTGCAGCCGATGGGTGCCACCTCACGCCAGGGTTTGCCGCGCCGTTCGCGCACGGACCACGGGCCCGAGTCGCAATACCCAGGCGGGAGGTGAGCGGTATTGGACCCGCCATAGACACCCGTATTGCCAGCACCGACTATCGCCAGCGTGCCAGCAACGTTGCCTGTCACCGCCAATGTCTGCTTACGGGAGAGCCCGTTGCCGATATAAAATTCAGACTCGAGAAATTGCTGTCGATGGCCATCGCGCCTTGCACCTCGGTCGAGGCAGGCTGTTCCCGGGAGGCACATGAGGCGCCCGACGCGACGCCGGCACAGGTGCTGTACTCGCTCAAGCCCCCCGTGTCGTTGGCCACCTGCTGGCCTACGCACATCGGGAGAGGGGCGGACGAAGCGTCGCCGAACGACCCCGTTAGAACTAATCCCAGAACCAGCGAAGAGCCAGTAATCAACCTGGCTGACCGGCTCAGCCGTGACCTGCGTTTCGTGTTTGCCACCGCGTGCTCTCCCCTCGAGCTCGGGCACCCTATCTCAACGGATTACCTGCCGTTGTTTTTCTCTAGCTCCCGGCGGGTAACTTGGCTGTAGTCGGCCGGGCGGTGGCCTCGCTCGGATCGGCCGCCACTTTTTCCCACCCGACCGGCAAGTACGGCACGACTCCGCCGTCCCATGTGAAGACCAGGGGCGTCTGGAACGCGACGGGCCGTACTATGAGGAAGTCGTACGACTCTTCCCAATTATTCGCCGCGGGAGACGAATAACCGGCCCCGGCAATGCACTGGTTGCATGTCGTCCCGGCCCACTTGCCGAGCAGTTCGTCGCGGTGACCCCAGCACCCGCTGGCAGTGGGGTTGGCACAGGCGAAGTTCGGTGTGCTGCCCCTACCTCCCCAGCCGTCGTCGTAAAACCAACTGAATATGGCCGATGCGGCGTCAACCGAGTCGCCGGCCCACGCCCCCCCCAAAGGCATAGTCGCCGCCTCCGGGGGGCAGCGACACCTGGATTGGGCCGTACGTGACCTGGAAAGGGGGGTCTATGGCCTTGCGGGCCGCCGTGGTCACTGCGGCGCTCAGGTAGGGTGAGAGCCCCACCAGGGGCGGGACACCCCGGGAGATCCTTTCCAGGTTCACCAGGACGAACATCTGTCTGGTGGCGCTCAGCTCAAAATAGTCAGACGGGAGGGCGAAGACAGGGAGGTGTTCAGCTGCTTGCGCCTGGTCGATCGCCGCCAGCAGGACTTCAGTACAGGCACGAGAGCCGTCGTAACCAAGGACACCGCGCGGGTAGCACGGGGACGGGCAACGGAACCCCCCTTGTACGACCGTGCAAGGCCCAGTTCTATCAGCAAAAGCTGGCAGTTGCCGGTTCGCCCCGGGGTTGGCCAGAGGGTTGACCGCTGCCATAACGATCACGACTTGCGCCACCGAAGCCGCAAAAAAGACTAAGGGGGCCAGAAGGGTTACGGAGACCCTACGTCGGGGCACCAGTCGGATGTTAGGCGAAAGACAACTGACCCGCTGCTCAGGCCGCTTGCGGGCCCTAGGCCACGTGGCTCCAAGGTTCACCGTTTGCGAGTGAGGTTAACGCCCTCCGTGTTGGGTTTCAACCGGTTGAGTCGACCGGCTCGGCGCACTGAAACGTGGTGCCTAACTGATCGGTCTTCGATCGTGGGACCGTGACGACGAGGCGTTGGATGAAGCCTTGGTACTCTTCCTAGCGTCGGCCAGGGCGCTACGCGCCTAGATCTGGCCGACGAAGCCGTGGCCGCTACGACTCTAACGGGCTAAGGCTCACCTTGACCGGGGCTACGGGTCTGGGTACAGTTTCCGGGCGCCGATGGTCCCCCACCGAGATGAGGGTAGGCACGGCAACCCTCTCGTCTGTGGCTTGCGCCACGGCCTCGTTGTGCATGGTCGGCGACAGTGCCGGGGAAATCTATGAATGGGACGGCAAATCCTGGTCGCCACCGACTACGGTCGACCCGCGCAACGACTTGCCCTTTGTCGTGGGTTTGTCCTGCCCTACGACAAAGGAGTGCGTGGCTGCCACTTTTGACGGCTACGCCTACACGTGGGACGGGGCGTCCTGGTCGTCCCCGACCCTGCTCGACAGCACACCCGGCCAGGGTGACATCACGTCCTTGGCGTGCGCAGCACCAGACGTGTGCTTCGCAACGGGCGATGCCGGGAACGTGAACGATTACGACGGCACTTGGCAACAGCCAACGCTCGTCGACGACGGGCACGACCTGGTGTCCATTAGCTGCTCGCCCCAGGGCAGCTTCTGCATGGCAGCGGACAATTCTGGCTATGTGCTCACGACTCACGGTGCGAGCTGGACGACGCCCGAGCCGGCCGGCCCGGCCATCGGTAGCCTGGACGGCGTCTCGTGCCCAAGCCACAGCTTTTGCATGGCGGTCGACGCCACTGGGCACGAGCTCACCTGGGACGGCGAGCACTGGTCGGCACCCGTCACGTTCGACCCACACGGGATAACCGGTCCCGTCTCATGCCCGTCGAACACATTTTGCGTGGCGACAGATACTCAGGGGGAGGCCCTGGTTTGGGCCGGCAACGCCTGGTCCAGGCCCGTCGAACTGGCCCCTGCGCTCTATTCGCCCGCCCCGGCCATCTCGTGCGCGAGTGCAACCTTCTGTGCCCTTGTCGCGGCGGGCGACGCGTTTATCTGGGACGGGACAACTTGGTCCACCGGCCACTACCTGGGCATGCCGTACGATCTGCAAGGTGTCTCATGCCCGAGCGCTTCGTCATGTACCGCCATCGACGAGTTCGGCAGCGCCGCAAGCTGGGACGGCTCGTCTTGGAGCAAGCACGCCACTGCTGACAATGGACGAGACACTGAAGCCATTTCATGTCCGTCCCTAGCCTTCTGTATGGTCGTCGATTTCCAGGGCGGCGAGACAACATGGGACGGGCACAGATGGACGCCGCGCGAGACCATCAGTAGCAACATTACTGGCGGCCCCGTCTACGCCATGTCAGTCTCGTGCGCGACCGCAAACTGGTGCTTGGCCTCGGACAATCTCGCTAGGGTGTGGGCCTGGGCCGGGTCCAAGTGGAACCTAAGTGGCACCCTGCGCCCCGCGGTCGGCGGTGCAGGCACAACAAGGGTCTCCTGCCCAGCCCCTGGTACCTGTGTGGCAGCCGGTCAGGAACTTTACACGCTCGGCTTCCCACGCACGTAAGCGGCCGCTGACGAGGTGCGGTACGGAAACTGGCGGTAGCAGGTCAGATGCGTGGCGTCGTGCATCAACGCCGCAGCTCACGGGCACTGTCATCTGGTAACGACCGTCCGTCGGCGGCGGTCGTGACCCTTTGCGGGCCGGCAGAGGGTGGTCAACCGCAGGCCTCTGGCGTTCGCGAACACTCTGGTCAGGGGCTCAAATGGGGCGCGCTCTAAACGACCAACGGCCTGCCGGTGAGCGGGCGCGGCCCCACGGTCCGAGCGACGATCTCCTGGGCGACGGCGCGGTCCCTCCACCACAATGTGCGCGTCGAACGACCAAAGAGGTGTGTGTCTGCACTTGGACCGACAGCGATGAACGAGAGGAGTAACGGTTGGGACACGGGCAACGTTGTTTGAGGGCGCCGCACGCGGGGCGAAATAAGTGCCGTTATGGCTCCAAACAGCCGTGCCCGCGCACGTTTTTCGGGACTGCCACATATGTCCGCACGTTGTGTGTCACTTTGCGCGGATCGTAGTAGAGGCGTAACGGTTGAGGCAATTGCGAGAACCGTCGTTACGCGACTCCGACGACGCACAGGCAGACGAGCACGTTCTCGAAGTGATGTACGACGGCAACGAGTGATCTGGCGCTACCTCACAGCCCCGATTAGCCCACCACCAACACCGGCGACCAGGATGCCGGCAAGAGCGATGTTCGCGGCCCGGGAGCCCGGTCTTGGCACTTTGAAGACCCAGATGCCGATGCTTGCATTGACGAGCAGGCTCAGCTGGGCGATGGTGAAGCCGACACCGGTGCCCACCCGGGAGACCAGGCCAAGCAGGGCCAGGTTGCCGATGCCGAACAGCAACCCGGCGGTCAACTGCACAGTGGTGACCCTCAGGCTCAGCCTTACCGGCTCGGCCGCAGGCAGCGCCAGGGCAAACCCGGCAGTGAGGATCCCGAGGGCGAGGGGGAAATTGGCCACCTGCGTCGGCACCTTTGCCCACTGGGCCGGCACGAAGTAACTGCCCCACAGCACTCCTGCGGCACTGGCCCAGAGCAGGCCACCGCGGTAGCTGCCGGCGTTAGTAGAGGTAGCTGTTGCCTGTCCGGCTGACGTGGGCCCTGCCGGCTTGCGGCCCGAGGCTGGTACGGCCCCCGGGACCAGTGCCTTGGCAGGACGCTCGTCTTGTGAGCTCACGATCAAGAGGACCCCCACCAAGACCAACACGAGAGCCGATGCCACCAGGGCGAACCGAGCGGCGCTGAAGCTGTCCAGTTCGCCAAAGAGAAGGGCACCCCATGCGAACGCGGCGATGATGTTCAGTGGTGTCCACGACCCGGCGGCGCGGGCCAGCCCGATGGCCTCCGAGGCGCGAAAAGCGGAGTAGTTCCCCGCCGTCCAGACCAGGCCCCCGGCGAAAGGCAACCAGAACTCACGCCAACCGAAGGAGAGGTGGTTGCCGCTGGCGACCAGAGCAACGGCGGCAAAAGCTATGTTGCCGACCGTCACGTAAAACGTCCGCGAGCGTTGGGGCACGCCGGGCACGGTCTGGGCCAGTGGTATCCACGTCCCCCATGACACGACCGTGATCAGCGCAAGCAATGCGGTCATGATTGCCTCTGCCGTAGGTGCCCAGTGCGCTCGGCTGTCCCCCGAGCCCGTCCGTTCATATGTCGCCTGACCGTTGTCTGCGCGGTAACCACGAACGCAGGCCCCCCTCGGTGAGGAACGCGGAGAAGGCTTCCTCGGCGGCGCCGACCAGGGGCGCGTCGTCGCCGAAATGGGCGGGGACGAGCGGCGGGGGCGCGGAAAGGCGGAAGTGCATTAGGCCGGCGAGGTAGGCCGCGTAGACATGGTCGCCAGCGACTTCGAGCAATTCTCGTCCCAAGCCCCCGAAGGTGACGATGTCGGGGTCGAAGGCGTTGACAAGGCCGGCAACCCCTCGCCCGGCGGAGCTTGCCATCTGCTGGGCGGCGGCGACCTCTTCGTGCTGGACGACATGTGCAGCCCGGGCGACGGCGAGGACGTGGCGGACATAGCTGACCTCGTCGGTGGGTTGCGGTTGGTTGAGGGCCCGGGCAAGGGCGGCACCGTCGAGGGTGGTGTTCCAGCACCCTCGTGCACCACAGCGGCACTGTTGGGCTGGGTCTCCGAAGGGCATATGCCCGAACTCGCCAGCTGTCCCGGTCGCGCCAAGGACTAGCCGGCCGGCTTCGATGACGGCACCGCCGATGCCGGCGTCCATGTAAAGGTGCAGGACCGAACCGGCGCCCGCCGCAGCCCCGCGACGCGCTTCGGCTATGGCTGCAAAGCTGGCGTCATTGCCGGCCAGAAGGGCCTGGCCGTCTCGCTCGTGCGGCCAAAGCACGCCCAGGTCGATGTCGTCCCAGCCGAGGTTCGCCGCTTGGGCGAGGTGGTTGTCGACCACGGTCCCGGGAACAGCAACAGCGGCTACCCGGATGCGGCGACCGTAGCGCCTGCGGACGGACCCCAATGCCTTCCCCAGCTCGCCCAAGACCTGGTCGGGGTCGCGTCGGTGGGCTCGCTCGGCCCGGACCAGCTCGGTCCCGCCGAGCTGCGCCACGGCGAGCTTCCAGGTCTCGTGGCCGATAGCGGCGACGACCACGAGGGGCCCTCGTGGATGGGCATGGAGGGTCGTCGTGGGCCGGCCGCGCCCACCGGTGGGCGGTGCCGGGCGCTCGCTGACCAAGTCGAGGGCGCCGAGGCGGGCCACGGTCTCGGTGACGAAACCGCTTGTCATACCCGTCTCACGAGCTACGGCTACACGCTCGATGCCCGGTCGTTCGTGGACGGCCCGGAGAACTGCAACGGCCCCGGTGGCCCGCCGTAGTTCAGTCATCATCCCCACGCCTGGTATTTTACTCGTCTACCGAGTATAATTCGGGGGCGGATGCGTTGTGAGGGCAGCCTCAGAATTGGTCATCCGCGCTCTCGCAACGGCGGCGACAGGCTGACGCGGCGAGTACTTAGTCGGCATCTTGGGCATGGAACCGGGCAAGTTCGGCTGGAGGGGTCTCGCGTCCCGAACGCCAGCCGGTGAACGTGACAAGCCGTAGCCGCTCCGGCGCAGCGGTGCGGAGCGCATCACCGTCGTCATGCGCTGCTCCCTGGTCCTGTCGCGACCGATGTGCCCACACGCAATAACGGCACTTCTCTGGAGCATTAGAGACAAACACCCTGCTGCTGGCCCATTTTCACGTTGAGGACAGTCCTCAAGGGTTGTAGGTAGCAGCCGGCGGCTGACCCCGCCACGCCGGCCGCTAGATGGCTCTCAAGCAGGCTGAGGTGTCGACCTGCCGTTGGAGAACAGCCGGTGACGATGGTGGAGGAGTCAAGCGGCTCCCGCTGGTAGATAGGCAACGCCCAGGCACCCCGGGCCGCCGTGCGTCCCGATCACCGGGCCGAGGTAGTTGACGAGGGTGTTCTCGCGCGGGAACACACCGGCGAGCATGTCCAGAAAGGGGTCGAGGTCCACCGCCGCAGCATGGGCCACGGCCAGCGCGTCCAGCTTGCCGGCTCTTTTCACCAAATCCACGAGGTACTGGAGCGACCGGGCACGCGTGCGCTGGCACGACTCCCCCTTGACCACGCCGTCACGGATTTCCAGGACCGGCTTGATCGAAAGAAGTGACCCCAAGAAGGCCCTGGCCGCCCCGGTCCGGCCCCCTTTTCGTACGTTGTCCATAGTGTCCAACGTGCAGAACACTTGGACGTTCGGGACGACCGCCCGAGCTGCCGCCTCGGCGAGGTCGAGGTCGTTGGTCGTGGCACCGACCCTGGCCGTTTCCAGCACGACCATCGCCTCGCCCACGCTCACCGTCCGAGTGTCGACGACTCGGACGTCGACTCGTCCCCGCACTTCTTCGGCCCCCGCGCGCGCAGCTTGGTAGGTCCCCGACAGGCCAGCGGAGAGCGTGAGACAGACTACCGACGGGCACCCTTCGTCGGCGGCTTGGGCGAAGCTTTGCGCGAAGGCGCCAGGTGAGGGGGAAGAGGTCTCGGCCAAGGCGCCGGTCATGGCGCAGCGGCGCCAGAACTCGCCCGGGCTGACCAGCTTCATCTCCTCTGGTCCCCACTCGCCCAGCCGGACGTCGAGCGGGACTATCCCGATCCCGAGGTCTTCGACAAGGTTGTCCGGAAGATCACAGGCATTATCGGCAATGACTTTTATCCCGGCCATGAGGTCTCCTTCCCGGCGCTCCTCAGGGCCGTCCACAGAAAGCCTGCCAGCCCACAGGTGCCACGACGGGCCACGGCCCCTGGCGCTGGGGCCGGGCGAGCTGTCGAGCGGGGGGGCCGAGCCTTCACATCGCTCTTTCGGCCGTGCCAGTCCTGCAGGGCGTCTGCCATGCCGGGGGCCTCATCTCGACGCTGGGGCCGTCTTGGCCCCAGCGGCCTCCGTTGGGTCGTCGACCCAGTCGGGGCGGTCGTTCATCAGGAGCCCCACAGGCACTGCTACGAACGAGACAATGGCAGCCACGAGGATGGCAGCGTGCAGCCCGCTCATGAACGAAGCTTGGCTCCCGGCCACTATGGCGTGCTGCAGAGGAGCGGGTGCCCTGGCCACGGTGGGCGCGACCCCCTGGGCGATGAGCTGTCTGGCCTGCTGCAGCTCGGTGGCGACGGTGGCCGGGACGCCGGATGCCGTCAACTTGGCGAACAGGACATGCCCCAGCCTTGTCGTCAGTACGGAAGCGAGGACGCTCGTGCCGAGTACGCCGCCTATTTGCAGCGAGGTCGACTGGAGGCTGCCTGCGATGGCGGCGTCGTCGACAGGTGCGCTTGACACGATGGCGGAGGACGCGGACACGACCACGGGGCCTATGCCGAAGCCCAGCACCACGAAGGGCACCCAGACATGGACGTACGCCGACATCGGTTCGAGCCACAGCAGCCCTGCCAACCCAACCGAAATGAAGAACATCCCGAACGGCACCGCCGCACGTGGCCCAAAGCGCTCGTTCAGGTAGCCGCCCAAGGGGCAGGAGAACACAAAAGCGCCGCTGATGGGCAGGACCCTGAGGCCGGTGGCGACAGGGTCGTAGCCGTGCACGTTCTGCAGGTACAGGGAAATAAAGAAGAGCACGCCGAACAGCGAGAAAAACACGAGGACCGTCGCCACGCAGCCAAAGGTGATCCGGCGACTGCTGAACAGGTGCATCGGCACCAAGGGCGTCACAGTCTTCAGTTCGGCCAAACCGAAAGCGACAAGCAGGACGATGCCGCCGCAAAGAAACCCGATGGTCTTTGCGTCCCCCCACCCCCAGGTGTCGGCCTTCACCAGGCCGAACACGACACAAAACAAGCCGCCGGCCACCAACAGGAGCCCGGGGATGTCGACGTGGTGCCTGTGATGGGTGTCACGGCTCTCAGCGAGCGTGAACAGGCCGAGCAGGACGGTCACGGCTCCGATGGGAAGGTTGATGTAGAAGCACCATGGCCACGAAGCATGCTGGACGAGCAAGCCTGCAACCACGGGACCGGCTGCCACCGAGACTGCCGCAGCGCCACCCCACACTGCGACCGCGAAGTTGAGCCGCTCCTTGGGGAACGCGCTGCGGACGATTGCGAGCGTGTTCGGCATCAACATCGCACCGAAGACGCCAAGCACCGCTCGGAAGCCGATAACGCCGCTGATCGAGCCGATAAGACCGACGCCGAGCGAGCTGAGGGCGAAGCCGGCCGTCCCTATGAGCATGAGCAGCCGACGGCCATAACGGTCGCCGACCTTGCCCATCGGGACGAGCAGGATTGCCAGGGCCAGCAGGTAGGCGTTGGCTACCCACTGCAGATCTGAGAGGTTGCAGTGCAGGCCCTTGGCTATGTAGGGGTTGGCTACCGCAACGATGGTGCCGTCGAGGCCCACCATCGCGACGGCGAGCCCCACGGTAATGAGGACCCAGGTTCCATTGCCCCGGATCCCCCCAGTGTGGCCACTTGCGTTGCTGCGGTCTCGCTCGTCCCCGCCTGGCCCGACCTGCTGGGGGCCCTCTGGGGTTCTTATGACGTCCACGGCTCCTCCTTGGCGTGCTCTGCTAAATGGCAGCCTATGCCGTCAGACATAGTATGTCATCGCCACTGTTCCGAGGAGGTACGATGCAGCTGTGCGATTGGAGGGCGAGCCCATGGTTGATGCCCCGCTGAGGTCGGTCGCAGCTAGGGCCCAGAGCGAGCAGCCCCGTTCCCCCTCCCTCACAGAGCGGAGGATGGAGAGGACGCGCCGTCAGCTGGCCGAGATGGCGGCACGGCTGTTCCTCGAGCGCGGCTACGAGGCAGTGACGGTGGAGGAAATAGTCGCTGCGGTGGAGGTGTCCCCGAGGACGTTTTTCCGGTACTTCGCATCCAAGGAGGACGTACTGGACGAAATCCTCGTCAATGAGGCCCAAGCGATAACCGCAGCGTTGCGCGACCGCCCAAAGGAGGAGCCGGTCCTAGACGCCGTGAAGGCGGCGGCTGCTTCCTGGCTAGGGACCGCGCAGCGGGACCCCCGCACGCTCAGGCTGTTCGCCCTGGTCGTGCGCACCCCCGTGCTCAGGAGCCGCTGGCTGGTGAGGCGCCACGGTACACAGGAACAGCTGGCTGAGATCCTCACCCAGAGGCTCCCGGTCGGCACCGAGCCCAAGATGGCGTTGCTTGCTGCCGGCGCGCTCATCGCCGTCGTCACGACGATCTTCGAGTTCTGGGTCGAAGACTTCGACGACGCAGAAACGTTTACCTTCATGGACAGGGCGCTCGAGGCGGTGGTCGACGGGTTCGGCTTGGGGGGCCGGAGCGAGACGCCGCCTCGGTGACCCATCACCTGCCCTTTGGGAAGGCCCGGGCGTGGGACATCTTGTGGCGATCGGGGAGGGTGCGTCCGCAGGAGCGCCCGCAGGTCCCGGCTCCAGTTCGGGCAGCGGTGACCGACGCTCGACGACGCTCGTTGGTTGACCCGCCAGCCTCGGGCCCTGGATGGGTATCCCTGGAGTCGTCGAACTGCTAGCGGGGGGGCCAAAACCTGCCTGGTGCCGGTGGGAAATGAAGGCTGGACAGCGGGCCTCAAGCCCTCGCCTTCCCCCTCCCCCTCACCCCCACGTCGTCGGCAAGCTCCGGTTTGGCGCTCCGGTCGAGGAGC
>PMWT01000128.1 GCA_003166025.1 Acidimicrobiaceae bacterium
CCTCACCATCCAAGGAGGTTCTGCCCCCAGTTCGCAACGGGTTCCAGCGCGCTTCAAATGCGCTAAACAAGTACGACTCCTCTAACGCGCAGCGCGTGGAACGCGTGGGCCGATCGATCACCGATCAGAACGGTTTTTTCGACAGGTAACCTACAGCGAACCCCAGAGGGAGCGGCCATCTGCTGAACGCAAGTAGCAGACTTCCGAGAAGAGGCGGCCCCACGATAACGTTCACGCCGATGATCGGGACAACGAGGCCGGGAACGAGCGAACAAGTCCAGAAGGAAACCGGGACCGCGTTACCACTGGTCTGGATATTGTGTTTGCTTCGTGGTTGACGATGGCTTCAGTGAGGGCAAACAGATCTGCATATTTCTCAGGTACCTTTAGACCGACGATGTCAAGCGCATTGGCAGATAGCCCGGGCGCTCCGCTAGGGCCAAACCAGTCGTTCAGTGCCGTCACATCGTTTGTATACGGTGGATTGCAGTCGCTAGGATCTGATTGGACGTCAAATGCATCCCTATTGTTCACGAACTCACTGTTCTGAACCGTGAGGACTGAGTATCCGCCTTGGACGTCAATAGCCGTCCCGCTGTTCTCAAACAAACCATATCGAAGGCTGTCTGAGCGGGAAGCCGCATCAAAATAGACGAGATTGCCAGCCTGTTCGTCTCCGGAACCGGTGCTCGACCCGTCACCGTCGGTATCACCACCAACGCTGTCGTCTGCACGGTCTGTGAAAACAACAGGGTGAGCCGGTGTTCCTTCAACCTCTAGCAGCCCGCCAGCGGCCACCTCAATCCCTGTCCCGGAAACCTTCACGACGCTACCGTGCTCCAGGGCAACGATGCCGTCGTCGTTGAGCCCCGCCTGAAGGTCCCCGGGAGAGCCACCTTGCATCTCGAGCACGGCCCCACTGGCACGGTCGACCGTCCATGACTCGCCCGCGGCGACCAGGTCCTCCGCCAGCTCAACGGCCCGGGCCGGCCCCGTCCCGGTGAAGGTGTTGGTCGAGGCGCCGGACAGCGAGAAGCCCGATATGTCCCAGCCGGTTATGTCGACCTCGGGAGGTATCGTGCCCCGAGAGGTGTGTACGGCATCGGCACCTTCGAAGGTGTTGTAAGCGACCGTCAGGTGGTTCGTGGTGCTGGTCCCATTGGGGTCGTCTATGTCGATGGCCCCGACGACATCAGCGGCCAGGGGGACATCGAACCGGTTGTGCTCTATGTCGACGACCCCGCCGGTTCTGGTGCAGGACCCGAGCCAGATGGGCGCATCGATCTGGGACCGGGTCACTGTCAGGTGATCGTTGCCGTACGCGGGGCACTCCTGGCCGACGTCGGTGAACTCTCCTTCGAATATCGCTTCGCCGGCGTAGCGGAACACCGCCCCCGTGACCGTTACCGAACCGCCGCCGCCGAGCTCGATTGCCTGAGCGTAGGTGTCCGGTGCACCGGTGCTCGGGCCGTCACCGTTGGTATCACCTGCAACGCTGTCGTCGGCCCGGCTCGTAAAGACCACCGGGTGCGCCGCGGTGCCGTCAACGTCAAGGGAGCCACCGGGGCCGATGTAGAGCCCCGCATCTCCGGAGTACTTGACAACCGCACCGCTTTCGATCTCAAGGCGTACACCGCCTTCTACCGTCGTAGTGTCCTCGATCAGGTAGACGTCACATGCTCCGGTCCATGTCGTATCACGACTAATGAGCCCTGATATTCGCATGATTCTTGTGTGCCTGCACGGAGTTTCTGTTGGGAGATCGGAACCGCTTGAGAAGTCGCCGTTAGTGTCAAAGGCAAATAGTGCGTAGGTGTATTGAGTCGAGGGCTTGACGTTGTAATCCGTGTAAGTGCCTGTCCTATTGTTTATAGTCGCAATGGGCGTACAAGACGTAGGACCAGGGGCGACGGCTCCTCGAGCCCGACAAATCTTCACGTGTTCTCGGTGGCGATGCCGAGCTCGGTGCCCAGGTTGGCGGCAGCGGCCGCCGAGGGAGCCAGGCCCTTCACGCTGCCGGCCCCGTGCTCGCCTTCCCAGGCGGCAAGCAAGCCCGCCAGAGCCGTTGTCTTCCCCGTACCGGCCGGGCCCACCAAAAGATCGCAGACGCGCCCCGAAGTGGCTATTTGCTCGACCGCCACCGCCTGGTCGGCGCCCATGGAGTACGTACGTCCGGGCAGTGGCTGCTCGCAGACCCGGGCCACCGTCCCGTAGCTGACTACTGGCCCAGAGCGGTCCCGGCCGGCGTCGAGCAGGTGAGCCTCGGCCTCGAGCAGTTCGGCCGTGCTGTACTGCCATGTGGTCGCAGGGGCGAACTGGCTGGTGCCGTCGGGGGCGCGGAAGACGGCCGGGACGTGGGCCAGTTCGGGTGGGGACAGCTTTACCGCCATGCCCAAGGCCGCCTCGACGGCGCGCTCGGAGACCTTGGTGCGCTCGTCCGGGGCGAAGAGCACGCCGTGCAATTGGCGCTCCACGTCGGCGAAAAGGTTGGCCTGGGTGAAGACCGAGCTCTTCTCGGCACGGGCAAACAGGGCGGCCCGGGCGACGTCGGAGAGCATGGAGTCGGTCAGGTCGTCGGCGCGGAGCGCGGGCAGGTCGGAGCGGCCGGCCAGGCTGGCCACCCAGGACGTGGGGTCGTCGCCCACCCAGGGCCAGGCCCGCTCAACCCACTCTGCCGTCATCTCGGCCATGGAGCACCCCGCGGCCCTGACACCGGAGGCAAGCATGCGACGGAACGGAACGCCCGAAACAGGGGCTGGCGAAGAGCCGATGCCAGTCAAGATGACCAGGCGGAAGCGCGGCGTCGTGGCCCAGCAGGACGGTGGCGAGGGGTACGGCAGCCTCCTCGACTACGAGGGGGCGGCAGCTTACCTATGCACCACACCCAGACATGTCCGCGAACTGTGGGCCAGGCGCCAGCTCGCCGCCATCAAGGTCGGGCGCTGCGTCAGGTTCACGAAGGGAGACCTCGACGCCTTCGTTGCGGCCAATCGTGTGAACGCCGCTCGGTCGACGCCGAGCGGGCTCCGGTAGGCGCCTGGTTCGGCGACCGCCGGTGTCCCCAATTTTGTAGGCACGCTGTAGGCACGGCTGGGAGTTATAGGCACGCAGTAGGCACGCCAGCCAGCTCNNCCGACTTCCAGCTCTCCGCCCAAACCCCTCCCACCAGGACTTTTTCTGGAGCGGACGACGGGATTCGAACCCGCGACCCCAACCTTGGCAAGGTTGTGCTCTACCAACTGAGCCACGTCCGCAAAACTTCTCTGACCTGCCACTTTATCCCCCCGAGCTCGCGGGGCCGACCGACCTAGCTTGTGACTAGTTCCGGCGGATCGAGACGAGCAGCAGAGCCATTGCCGGAAATTATACTGCGCCCGGAGCGCTTGGACTACCCCGCACTCGATGCGCCTCTTGACCGGTCCGGAGCAGCCACGCGAGGTGATGACGACGCCGGACTACCGCTGCGCTGCACGTCGGGTCGCGCCACGCGGAGCCACTAGACCTGGAGCTGTGACTAGACCTCCGGGCGGCGCTGGTGCCCTGAGGCTGCTGCTCCTTGTCCCGGCTGTCATTGGCCTCGCCCTGGCCACGGCCGCCTGCGGGGGCGGCTCCCCCTCCGTGGGCCCCGTCGGGACCACCGGCACCGCGCCGCCGCTCGCCGTGCTTACTCGCGACACGAGCGGCAGCCAGGGCGACATCTTCATCGCCCCGGCCGGAGGCGGCTACGCGGCGGGCCCCGAAATCGTCACCACCACCGGGAAGGTGGTCTGGTTCCACCGGCTGTCCGTCGGGGAGGTTGCCACCGACTTCCGCACTCAGACCTACTTGGGCGAGCCGGTCCTCACCTGGTTCCAGTCAAGCGCCCCGCCCGCGCCCACCCGCCAACCCGAGGGCCCATTAGGAGCCCAAGGGGGACCAGGAGGGGCAAGCGTTCAAGTCAGCCCGGACGGTCCCAGCGGCACCGACTACATCTACAACGACCGTTACGACCAGATCGCCACGGTCCGGGCGGGCAATGGGGACACTACCAATTTCCACGAGTTCCTCATCACGCCCTGGGACACCGCGCTGGTCCTGGCCGATACCGTGACGACCGCGAACCTGACCTCCGTCGGCGGCCCCGCCGACCAGCTAGTCATCGACGGCTTCGTCCAGGAGATCGACATTAGGACCGGGCAGGTGCTCTTCCAGTGGGACAGTGCCGGCCACGTCCCCTACGCCGATAGCTACGAGCGGCGGCCGTCCTCGCCGAGCACGGCCTGGGACTGGTTCCACATCAACGCCGTCCACCTCGACACCGATGGCAACCTGCTGGTGAGCTCCCGGAACACCTGGACCATATTCAAGGTGGACCGGAAGACCGGCCAGATCATTTGGCAGCTCGGCGGCAAGCACAGTTCGTTTACCCTGCGCACCGCCCCCGGCCAGGTCCTCGACGGCGACGGGAAGATTTTCGCCTGGCAGCATGACCCAGAAGCCATTGGCAACGGCGCGTACACGTTCTTCGACGACGAGTCGGGCGCCAACTTGCTCGGTTCCAGCCGGGTTGTAACGGTGCGGCTCGACCTCGCCATCAGGGTGGCCACTCTTATCAAGTCGGACGACCAGCCGGAGGGCAAGGTCGCGTCGCTCATGGGTAACGCGCAGACAGTGCCCGGCGGCGACCTTTTCGTCGGTTGGGGCGCGCTGCCCTACATCTCCGAGTTCAGCCCGTCCGGGAAGCTGCTGTTCAACGCGGAGCTCCCGACTGGGGTCAGCACCTACCGGGCTTACCTCCTGCCCTGGCACCCGCCCAGCTGACCGTGCCCCGGGCCCAGCTAGAGGCAGACGACCGTTATCCTTCAGCATGGGCTCGCTGGAGGCGTCGCGGCCATCATCTGTGCCCGCCAACGGCTCGGCCCGAGCACCAGTGCCCAGCATAAGGAGGGAACCGTCGCGTGGCGCCTGCCAACCATGACCCCCGCTCGGCGCGGGCACCCGGCACTCGGGCCCTGACGGACGGCCGGCTCCCCCTGGTCGGCCACATTTTCCCTACCCCGGCCGCGGCCAAGGTCCCAGAGGTCATATTCGTCTTCTGGGTGGTGAAGATCCTCACTACCGCAGGTGGGGAGGCCACCTCCGACTACCTCAGGACGTGGGGCAACATCCGGGGCGGGAGCACCGAGGTCCTCGTGTTCGTCGTCGGGCTACTGCTGCAGTTCGGTACCCGCCGCTACCGGGCCTTGGCGTACTGGTCCCTGGCTTTTGCCATCGCCATCCTCGGTACCGGCGTGTCCGACTTCCTCCATCTCGACGTCCACATCCCCTATGCGGGAACGACCCTGCTGTGGGCGGTTGTACTGGTCGGCATCTTCTGGCTGTGGCAGCGCAACGAGGGCACGCTGTCAATCCACAGCATCACGACCCAGCGGCGCGAAGCCTTCTACTGGGCGACCGTGTTCGCCACCTTTGCCCTCGGGACAGCGCTCGGGGACTTCACAGCGACATCGCTCAATTTGGGCTACCTGGCCTCAGGCATCCTCTTCGGCGTCCTCATCCTGCTCCCGGCGCTGGCGTGGTGGGGGCTCGGCCTCAACAGCATCGCCGCCTTCTGGATGTCCTATGTACTGACACGCCCCCTCGGTGCGTCCTTCGCCGACTACATCAGCAAGCCCCGGGCCCTCAGCGGGGCCAACTTCGGGGACGGCCCCACGGCCATCGTCTTCGCCGTTGCTGTCTTCCTCTTGGTCTTGTACCTCGCTGTCGCTCGTCCGGACATCCAGGAGAGCCAACCCTCAAGCTCTACTTGACCCTTATGGGAAGGACGCATTCGCTCGGTTCACCGCTTACCCCCGCCTGCAGGACCTGGACCACGGAGCTGCCGGGCGGACAGGAACCCGGCTTTCCCGGCACTAGCACAGCGACGACCTTGACCGAGGCCCCGGCAGAGTGGCAGCTAAGGGCAACCGGCGAGTAGACCGGCGCCGACTTGGTCCCCCCGTGGCGTTGGAGGCACTCGCCTCGAAGGGCCTGGGCTGCCGCTATGTCGGCTTGGGTGGCGCGGCTCGGTGGTCGCGTGGCCTGCCACAACGCCAGGGCAACCACGAAGAGAGCGATGAGCAGCGGCACGAGGCGATATGGCGAGGTCATCGGCTTTCGGCCCGACATGGCATCGAGCGGTGCTCTTCGGTCGGAGGCACCCCCCCGTGCCGAGCTGACGGCCCGGTCCGCATGGCCCGCGCCCGAAATGCAGGCTGCGTACTCGGGCGGCAACGGTGGCGCGTCCGACTTCGGCACCCACACCACCCACCGGCCCAGGCCCTCGTTGAACCACGAGATCCGCTCAGAGGACGCCGACCGCCGCCAGCGCACTCCCCGGTAGACCACCTCGCCCGGCTCTGCGGGGACCGTCGGGCGTTTGCCGGCTGTCACTTCAACAACCGCGACAATCGCCGGTCCGCAAGTACCTTTCCGCCGGTCTGGCACTCCGGGCAGTACTGAAAGCTCCGGTTGGCCAGGAACACCGACCGGACCGCCGTACCACACAGGGGGCACGCCTGCCCCTCCCGACCGTGCACCCCCATGCCGGCCCGCTTGGCATCCTTCAACTCCTTCGCCGCCTGGCCCAGGCTGCGCTCGACGGCCGAGCGCAAAGTCCCGGTCAGCGCCGAGTACAGCCGACCAACCTCGGCGTCCGTCAGCTTGCCGGCGGCTTTGAAGGGCGACAGCTTGGCGGCCCAAAGGACCTCGTCCGAATAGGCGTTGCCTACCCCGGCCAGCACGGACTGGTCGGCCAGAACGGTCTTGAGCTGGCCGGGAGCGCGGGACAGTACGTCCGCCAGCTGCGCCTGGTCAAAGCCTGGGCTCAGTGGGTCAGGCCCGAGCCGCGCCACTCCTTCGATTGTCACCGGGTCGTCGACCAGCCACAGGGCCAGCCTTTTCTCCGTCCCCTGTTCGGTCAGGTCAAAACCGGCGCCACTGGACAACCCGACACGCAGGGCGAGCGGGCCCTTGCCCGGCCGTGCACGCGCCGGGGGCACCGGGTCACGCCAGTGGAGCCAGCCGGCCCGAGCGAGATGGGTCACCAGCCACAGCTCACCGACAGAGATGCATAGGTACTTTCCCCGCCGTTCCGCCCCCGCCACGACCTGGCCGACGAGATCGGAGAGGGGCGGCCGGTATGTCTTCAGGGCCGACAGGGAGGCGATCTCGGCCCGCTCCACCGTGGTACCCATGGCCTTGTCGGCCACGAACCGGACCAGGGCTTCGACCTCGGGCAGCTCAGGCATCAGGCACTCGTCTCCCTAGGCCTCCTAGCGCCCGCTGTGGCCGAAACCGCCGAACCCGCGCTCTGAGGGCGGCAACTCGCTCGCCGGCACGAAGGCGGCCGACGCCACCTCTTTTATGACGAGCTGAGCGATGCGGTCACCACGATGGATCTCATAAGGCGAGGACGGGTCCGTGTTGACCAGCAGCACTTTCAGCTCGTCACGGTACCCGGCGTCGATGAGCCCCGGGGCGTTCAGCACGGTCACTCCGTGGCGCCAGGCCAGCCCGCTGCGAGGCTGGACAAAGCCGGCGTAGCCCTTCGGTATGGCCAGGGCTACGCCGGTGGGTACGAGCGCTCGTCCGCCGCCGGGGGCCAGGGTCACGTCGTTGCGGGCGCATAGGTCGGCACCGGCGTCCCCGGGACGGGCGTAGGCGGGCAGGGGTAAGTCCGGGTCGAGCTGGAGCACTTCGACCGTCACGCCGGTCACGCCGGTCACGCCGGTCCCCATCGCCGGGCCGCTCCTCACCGCATCGTCGCCGTCCACGCCCGCCCAGGCTAGCCATCGCCGGGACCGGCCCGAGGCCCGGCAAATGCCCTAATGCTGAGGCCCTAGTAGAGTCCGCGCGGTGCTGGTTTGGATGGATCTGGAGATGACCGGGCTCGACCCCCGGCGCGACCGCGTCGTCGAGATCGCGACCCTGGTGACCGACGACGGACTGGACGTGATCGCGGAAGGTCCCGATCTGGTGATCGCCACCCCGCCCGAGGCTCTGGCGGCAATGGACGAGGTCGTGCGCCAGATGCACACCCGCAGCGGACTACTCGACGCCATCAGCGCCTCGACCATTTCCCTCGAACAAGCGGCCCAGGAGACCCTCGCCTTCATCCGCCAGCACGTCCCCGAGGCCCGCAAGGTCCCCCTGTGCGGCAACTCGATCGGCACCGACCGCCGCTTCCTGGCCGCTTACATGCCCGAAATCGAGGACTACCTCCACTACCGTAGCATCGACGTGTCTACCATCAAGGAACTGGCCAAGCGCTGGTACCCCGACGCCCTGGCCGCAGCGCCCAGGAAGCTCGGAGCGCACCGGGCGCTCGACGACATCAAAGAGAGCGTCGAGGAGCTGAGGTACTGGAGAAGTGCTATCTTTCGCGAAAAATCTTTGCCTATCCCCACCTAACCGTGGCACCATGGTTAGTTAACCGGTTGACCAAAAACGGCCGGCGATACGGAGGTGGAGATGACCCGTGTGATGGACGCTCCGTTCCTCGAGGACGCGCAAGGCCGCCGGCGGAAGGCCAGTCGAGCGACGCGCCATGCTGTTCGCAGCCAGCTGCACACCGCGCTGCTTGACGAAGAGGACCTCGATGACAAGGTTTTGCCCGTCGTCCCCCATGACGTAGGGCGCAAGACCTCTCCCAAACCGAAGAAAGCCCCTGCTCCAGGCCGACGTGGCGGCTTCAAGGTGTGGAAGACAGCGTTCTGGAAACGTCGTCGAGAGCTATGGGCTGAGCGCAACGCAGCCGAGAGGGCCATCGCCGAGGCTGAATGATCGATGGGTTAACGGGGAGGCGTTAACTCGCCCCGCGGCGGTAAGTTCGGCCCCATGGAATACCGTGCTCTCGGTCGCACCGGAGTCGAGGTCAGTTCCCTGTGCTTGGGCGCCATGATGTTCGGCGCTTGGGGGAACACTGACCACGAAGAGTGCCACCGCATAATTCAACGTGCCCTCGACGCGGGCATCAACTTTATTGATACGGCCGACGTTTATTCCGCCGGTGAATCAGAAGAAATCGTGGGCGATTTCCTTGGCTCGATCGGTCAGCGACGCCAAGACATCGTCTTGGCCACGAAAGTCCACGGCCAGATGGGCGAAGGCCGCAACCGCCAAGGCAATTCGCGGCGCTGGATAATCTCCGAGTGCGAGGCCAGCCTGCGCCGACTGCGCACGGACTATATCGACCTGTACCAGGTTCACCGGCCCAGCCCAGGCACCGATATCGACGACACATTGGCGGCCCTCAGTGACCTGGTACACGCCGGCAAGATCAGGTATTTCGGCAGTTCGACGTTCCCGGCCTGGATGGTGGTCGAGGCGCATTGGGCCTCCGAACGGAGATCTCGCGAGCGCCTGTCCACCGAGCAGCCCCCGTACTCCATGCTGGTCCGCGGCATAGAGGCCGATCTGTTGCAGGTCTGCCGGGAGTACGGGATGGGCGTGCTCAGTTGGAGCCCCCTGGCCGGGGGCTGGTTGTCGGGCCGCTACGGCACAGGCCAGCAAAACAAGTCACGCCGGGCCGAGCGTATGCCTGCCCGCTACGACCTCAGCCTTCCGGCCAACGCCGCCAAGCTGGCCGCCGTCGACCAGCTCTCCGAACTGGCGGCCAAGGCCGGCCACAGTTTGCCCGAACTCGCAGTGGCCTTTGTCCTGGCCCACCCCGCCGTCACCTCGGCGATTATCGGGCCTCGGACGATGGAACAACTGACCAGCCTGCTCGACGCGGCCAACATCCTGCTCGACCATGACGTCCTGGATGCCATCGACCAAATCGTCCCGCCCGGGCAGGACCTCAACATCGGCGATCACGGCTGGGAAGCGCCATGGGTCGGGGAGGCCGCCTTGCGGCGCCGGTACTGAGTTGGCCGAGGCCTTGGCCAAGACCGAAGGGCCTGTGCAGTCGTGGTCGACCTGGCCCCCTACCGCCGGGGCTCCTCGGGAGCGGCAAGTAAGGGCAGCGGCCCTATAACCTCAGGGCATGCTCGATGAAAATGTTAAATCACTCGCCAAGGGCAAGAACTTTGCCGCCTTCACCACCCTGCTCCCCGGCGGCCAGCCTATGACCCACATCATGTGGGTCGACGCCGACGACGAGCACCTCTTGATCAACACCGAGGTACACCGTCGCAAGTTCCTCAACGTAGAGGCGGACCCCCGGGTCACCGTAACTGTTATCGACTCCACCAACTCCTACCACTATGCGGAGGTGCGGGGTCGGGTGGTAGAGAAAGTCACGGGGCCCGAAGCCCGCGCGCACATCGACTTCTTAAGCCAGAAGTACAACGGCCAGCTTTACCCGGCCGAAAACATCACCAGCGAGAGAGTGATCCTGCGCATAGCCCCGGACCGTCAACGCCTCAACTAACCGTCCGTCTTGGCCCCACCTCGGTCGCCGGCGAACAGCGCGTTCGCCGGCGCATTGGTCATTCCTTGGCGAAGTCCAGCGACAGCGAGTTGATGCAGTAACGCTGGCCAGTGGGCTGAGGCCCGTCGTCGAACACGTGGCCCAAATGGCCGCCGCACGCCCGGCACACGACCTCCGTGCGCACCGTCCCGTGGCTCTTATCGGTACGCAGTTCGACCGCCTCGGCCGTCGCCGGCTCGAAAAAGCTCGGCCAGCCCGACCCTGACTCGAACTTCGTCGACGAGCCGAAGAGGACCGCCCCGCAACCGGCGCACCGGTACGTCCCGTCCTCGTGGTGATCGACAAAGCGGCCCGACCACGGAGGCTCGGTCCCCGCCTGGCGTAAGACCCGGTACTGGTCCGGGTCGAGCTGGGCACGCCACTGATCTTCTGTCCGGCTGGCGGCACCGGCGTCCTTGGTCTCAGTCACGGGGGCCAGCGTACCGTCGGGCCTGCGATAGCCGCCCGGGAAGGCTCCGCCGTTGCGGCCGTTCCCTGCCGTGCCTTGCCCGCCTTGGCGCGGGCCATGCCCGGCTCCTGGCCGACGCAGCGTTAAGCTCTCAGCGTGCCCAACCTCGGCTTCGGGATCGACATAGGCGGCTCCGGCATAAAGGGCGCCGTCGTAGACGTCGAGACAGGCCTTCTGACTACTGAGCGGCTCAAGCTCCCGACCCCGCAGCCATCGGTGCCTGATGCGGTGGCCAAGGTAGTGGTCGAGCTCGTCCAGCACTTCGGGTGGCAAGGCCCGCTCGGCTGCACCTTCCCTGCCGTCGTCCAAAACGGGGTCGCCCGTACGGCCGCCAACGTCGACCAGAGCTGGATCGGGACCAACATCGAAGCCGTCATGGGCACGGCCACGGGCCTCCCGGTTACCGCCGTCAACGACGCGGATGCCGCCGGGGTGGCAGAGGTCAAGTGGGGAGCGGCTAAGGATGTCGAAGGCCTGGTGATCATGGTCACCCTCGGGACCGGCATCGGCACCGCCCTGTTTTACAACGGCACCCTCATACCGAACAGCGAGCTGGGCCATATCGAGCTGGATGGCGGCGACTATGAGCCCAAGGCCTCCGGAGCGGCGCGCGAGCGGGAACAGCTCAGCTGGGAGAAATGGGCTAGACGCCTTCAGCGCTACTTCTCCGCACTGGAGTTCCTCCTGCGCCCAACCCTGTTCGTCGTGGGGGGAGGCGTGAGCCGACGCTCGGAGAAGTTCCTGCCCTTGTTGGTGCTCGACGCCCGGATTGTCCCCGCCAAGTTCCAGAACGAGGCCGGCATCGCCGGCGTCGCTTTCATGGCGGCCGAGGCGGCCGCCACCCGGTCCAAGGCGTCCCAGCGGGCCTAGACAAGCACCTCCCACCGTCGCGGGCCTTTAGGAGGGTGGGCCTTTAGGAGGGTGGGGCCGCGGCATTGAGGCAGGTCAGCCCGGTGACGTCTGTGGGCGTTCCTCGGCCATGACGTCTTCGACCGGGCCCAGCTCTTCTTCGCCAGTGGCTTGCTCGGCGAACTGGGTGTTGTAGAGCTCGGCGTACAGCCCGCCGGCTAGCAGAAGCTCGGTATGGCGGCCGCGCTCAACGATGTGGCCGGCGTCTACGACGAGGATCTGGTCAGCGTCGCGCACCGTGGACAGGCGGTGGGCGATCACGATCGACGTGCGACCGGCCAGGACCTTCTTCAGCGCCCTCTGCACGGCCACCTCGGACTCCGAGTCGAGGTGCGCCGTGGCCTCGTCGAGCACGACGATGTCGGGGGCTTTTAGGAGCAGGCGGGCGATGGCGACGCGCTGTTTCTCCCCTCCGGACAACCGGTAGCCCCTGTCCCCCACCAGGGTGTCGAGGCCGTCCGGTAGCGAGTTGACCATGTCCAGGATCTGGGCGTCCCGCAGGGCTTCGATGAGGTCGGCCTCGGAGGCTTCGTGGCGCGCATAGAGCAGATTTGCCCTTATGGTGTCGTGGAAGAGATGGGCGTCCTGGGTGACCACGCCCACCACCGACTGCAACGAGCTCAGCGTGACGTCTCGCACGTCGTAGCCGTTTATGCGCACCGCCCCGCTTTTGACGTCGTAAAGGCGCGCGGCCAGGTGGCTTATGGTCGTCTTGCCCGCTCCGGACGGTCCCACCAGAGCCACGAGCTCGCCGGGCTCGGCCACAAAGCAGACATCGAAAAGTATCTGCTGACCCCCTGTGCGTTCCATCACCGCCACGGACTCGAGCGACGCCAGCGACACCTCCTCGGGCCGGGGGTAGCGAAAATCGACGTGCTCGAAGCTCACCTCAGCCGGGCCGCGCTCCAGAGCGACGGCGTCTGGCTTCTCGTCGATCATCGGCGGGAGGTCGAGCACTTCGAAAACCCGGTCGAAGGACACCAGCGCCGTCATCACATCGACCTGCACGTTGGACAGCGACGTGAGGGGCCCATAGAGCCGGGTCAGGTATAGGGTCATCGCCACTAGCGTGCCCAGCGACAGCTCCTTGTGGACCACCAGGAAGCCACCGAAGCCGTAGACCAGAGCCGTCGCCAACGAGGCGGTGAGTATGAGCCCGGTGAAGAAAATCCGGCCGTACATGGCCGTAGTGACGCCGATGTCGCGTACCCGCCCCGTGCGGTCGCGGAAAACGTCGGCCTCGTAATGGGGTTTGCCGAAAATCTTGACCAACAGGGCGCCGGCCACATTGAACCGCTCGCTCATCATGGCGTTCATTTCCGCGTTGAGCGAGTAAGCCTCGCGCGTGATAGCTGCCAGGCGCCGGCCGACCCAGCGAGCGGGAAAAATGAACACCGGCAACATGAGCAGGGCCAGGACCGTTATTTTCCAGCTCAATATAAACATGGCCAGAAGGGTGACGCCCACGCTGATGGCGTTGCCTATGACCGAGTTGAAGGTGTCCGTGAAGGCCTGTTGGGCGCCAAGCACGTCGTTGTTGAGCCGGGAGATCAAGGCCCCGGTCTGGGTGCGGGTGAAAAAGGCGATGGGCATGCGCTGGATGTGGTTGAACACCCGGTTCCGCATGTCGAATATGAGGCTCTCCCCCACCCGGGACGAGATCCAGCGCTCCCACAACCCCAGCATGGCGTCGAAGACGGCCAGGGCACCGATGGCGAACGCCAGCCACAGCACTACGCCCGTGGTTGGGCGGTGGCCGGTCAGCTCATTGATGATGGCCCTGGTGAGGAGAGGGTTTGCCGCACCGACCAGGGCGTCGATGATGATGAGGACCAGGAACACCGCCAGCATCCTGCGGTAGGGGCGGGCGAAGGAGAAGACCCGCCGGACCGTCCCCTTGGGCAACTTGTGGCCCGTGACCTTGCGGTCCTGGCGCATCGAGCGCATGACGCCCCAACCGGCTCCCCCCATGCCCGAGTGCATCATAAGCCCACTTTGTCACGATCGCGGCCGCGAGCGGGCGAGATATGTGCCCGACGCCCGACGCCTTCAGTCCCCGGCGGGCCGCCCGTGGCCGCTATGACCTGCCAGTACCACCGATAGCTGTCCTTGGGGACGCGCCGGCCCGTGGAGTTGTCCAAGCGGACCAGGAGATCGGTCAAACCCCCGGGGCCCGTCTCCCACCCCACCGACGGCACTTCCCGCTCGGGCCGTCGCACCGTCATGCGCCCCCTGAGCTGCCGTCCCTGGCCGGAGCGCCACCGCCTGGATGCGCCAGCAGCCGGCGTCTCGGGCCTCGCGCGCTGGGCCGTGCTGGCCATGCCCGCCCGGCGCGGCCCGCGGACAATTGGAGGCCCGGGGCTGCTAAAAATGTGGGCCGTGGGGGCCGTCCGCAGGTGGATATTGGCCTCAGGAGGCCTTGTGGCCGTCCTACTGGGCTTGACGGGCTGTGGGGCCGTGAGCAGCGCCGCGGCGCACAGCACCACCACGACCGTCCCGGCTACGACCACCACTCCGCCGCGTCCAACGACGACCACGCCGGCCCCTGGAGCTTCGTCATTGACGGTTGAACCGGCCATCGAACCCCGCCTGACCGACGATTTCAACCCTTTCGACACCGCCAGCGTCCTCGGCCGGATGGGCGTGCCTTCATTTATCTACGAGCCCCTTATCGAGTTCAACGAGTTGCAGGTCGAGCAGTACTACCCCTGGCTGGCGGAGTCCTGGGCGCTCAGCACCAGCGGTCAGACGATAACCTTCAACCTTCGCCCGGGGGTGACCTGGGACGACGGCTCCCCGTTTTCGGCCACCGACGTGGCGTATACCTTCAACCTCGTAAAAGCTAACCCTGGCCTCGGTTATGACCTACCCATCGTTTCTGCCATAGCCACGAGCCCCATGACTTTCACCCTAACCCTGAGCCAACCAGGTTACTCGCTGTTATACAAAATCGCCCAGGTCCCCATAGTCAAAAACGGTTATGCGGGCGACGTCGCGCCCCGCAGTTATGTCGACACGCACCCCGATGGCACCGGGCCTTACTACCTGGCCCACCCCGGCGACGCCAGTCCCGGGCGCGTCGTGCTCACGGGCCGCCCGAACTACTGGCAGCCGGACGAGCCTGCCATCGGCCAACTCGTGTTCCCCGCTTTTTCGAGCAGTAAGGCGGTTGTTTCCGCCTTGAGGACGGGTACCATCGACTGGGCGGGCAATTTCATGCCCGATGTGGCCAAGGACTATGTAGAAAAGAACCAGGCGTACGACCATTTCTGGGCTCCGCCCATCGACTGCATCGCCCTCGAGGTCAACCTGTCCCGGTCCCCCCTCGACAGGCTCGCGGTACGCAAAGCCATCAGCGCCGCCATCGATCGCGACGCCATCTCGAAGGCGACCGAAGGCGGCAATGCCCCGCCCGCCATCAGCAGTACCGGGATGATCGTGCCCACCGACAGCCAGTACCTGAGCGCAGCCGCCGCCGGTGACCTTCACGGCACTGCCGACCCCGCCCTCGTGGACGGCATCATGGAAGGCGCCGGCTACCAGCGGGACGGGCTGGGCTACTGGTCCGACCGGGCCGGAGCGGAAGTGGCCTTCACCGTACAGGCCACCGCCGGCTCCCCGTTGGCTGGCGCCGCCGTTCTTATTTCCCGCCAGCTCCAGGCCGCCGGGTTCGACACCGTGGCCATTGTCAGCCCGGCCCGCCAGCTGGCCACCGATTTGCGCAAGGGCGATTTCGACGCCGCCGTGCTGACCAGCGCCAGTGGGCCCAGTCCTTACTACATGTACGAGAACTGGCTCGACCCGTCCCTCCTGGTGAAGGGCAAGGCCGAGGGCGGCGATTACGTGCGCCTCAGCACGGCCACCGACCGCAGCACGGCCACCGACCGCAGCACGGCCGCCGCCGTCGCCGCCGACCTCGACGACTACACGGACAACCCGTCCGACTCCACTCAGGCGGCCGGCGCCATCCAGGCCCTGGGTCATATCGTCTCCGAGCAGGTCCCGGTGGTGCCCATCATGTACGGGGTGGCGTGGGCCGAGTTCAGCACCCGTCACGCCGGCGGCTGGCCCAATGGCCAGGACAACTACGAACCGGCCACACCGGCGGCGCCGTTCGCCGAGTACACCGTGCTCCAGCTGGGCCCGGCATCGAGCTGACGCCTGGTGGAGCCCCGCCGGTCCATGCGCCGCGACCGCTCAGGGTTTTAGGCGAAGGTCCGATTTAATGTATGAGAGCCGGGGCACGGGAAGCTAGGTCCGCGCCATGAACGCTTAGGGAGCACAGCCGCGATGCCCGAAACCGAAGACACTGCGCCGGAGCCGTCCTGGCCCCAACCAAACGCGCCGGTGGGCTGGGGCGACGCCGCCGGACCTCCGGCTGCCCCCTCCCATCCGCTGTGGCCGGCCCCTGCTCAGACCTGGCCCCCGTCTCCTTCGCCCACGGCCCAGCCTTCCTCGCCGCTGGCGGCTCCGCCGCCGTCGTACGGCCCCCCGCCCGAGCCGGAGCCGTCCCGCTCCCGCCGGGTGCCCTGGGTCGTGGCGCTTGTCGCGGTCATCGTCATCGCTGGTGGGGCCGGCGCCGGGGTCACGCTGGCGGTGACCAACAGGTCCACGAGCCCCTCCGGCTCCCGGCTCCCCACGGCCATCCTCAAGGGCCCGCCCGGCTCTAACCTCAACGTCTCCTCCATCGCCGCCCGCGTCGAGCCGGCCACCGTCGACATCACCGCCAACGGGTCGGCCGGTGGTGACGAGGGGACGGGCATGATCATCACTGCCTCGGGCACGGTGCTGACCAACAACCACGTCATCGACGGCTCCATGACGCTCAAAGCCCAGGTCGACGGCTCGGGCAGGTCCTACACGGCCACGGTCTTGGGCACGGACGCCACCGACGACATCGCCCTGCTCCAGTTGCAGGGCGGATCCGGCTTCAAGACGGTGACGATCGGTGATTCCAGCGCCATCAAAGTGGGCGACCCGGTGGTGGCAATAGGCAATGCCCTGGCCCTGCCGGGCCAGGAGACGGTGACAAGCGGCCTGATCTCCGCCATGAACCGCTCTATCAACGTGAGCAACCCGAGCACGGGGCAAACCGAGAGCCTGAGCAAAATGTTCCAGACGTCGGCGCCCATAAACCCGGGCAATTCCGGAGGCCCACTCGTCGACGCGGCCGGCGACGTCATCGGCATGAACACCGCCGAGGCGTCGACCACCAGCTCAGGCGAGAGCGCCTCCAACGTCGGTTTCGCCATACCCATAGACAAGGCCATGGCAATTGCCCGCCTCGTTTACGCCGGCAAGGCGAGCACCACCGTCCAGATCGGGCCGCATGCCATTATGGGCGTGGAGGTGACCTCGGTGGCCTGCGCCGAAGGCCAGGACGGCTGCACCGGCCTTGGGTCCACTTCGACCATCTTCGGTAGCGCGCCCTCGACCTACCACGCCCCCACCGGCAACGGCGCCGTCATCCTCGATGTGGTCAGCGGGGCACCGGCGGAAAAGGCCGGGCTGGCCGCCGGCGACGTCATCGTGGGGGTGGACGGGCACACGGTCGGCTCGCCCACCGCGCTCACGGGCCGGATGGCCGTGTACAAGGTGGGCCAGAAGGTGACCATCGCCTGGCTAGGCGTCAACGGCCAGCGCCACTCCTCGTCGCTGATGCTCATCCAGGGCCCTAACCTTTGACCCTGGACGCTGTGGGGCCTGAAAGGTCCACAACTGGAGGAGGACGCAAGTGGAGTACACGAGGTTAGGTTCGACCGGTCTCGAGGTTTCGAGGATCTGCCTGGGCTGCATGAGCTTCGGAGAGCCGCAGAGGGGCGGCCACTCCTGGAGCCTGGACGAGGACGCGGCCGGGCCCATCATCCGCCAGGCCCTTGATGCGGGCATCAACTTCTTCGACACGGCCAACGTTTACTCGGACGGCAGCAGCGAGGAGATCGTCGGCAAGGTCCTCGGGGAACACGCCCACCGGGACGAGATCGTGCTGGCGACAAAAGTCAACGGCCGTATGCACCCCGGCCCTAACGGCGCCGGTCTGTCGCGCAAAGCCATACTGTCCGAGATCGACAACAGCCTGCGCCGGCTGGGCGTGGACTATGTCGACCTCTACCAGATCCACCGATTTGACCACAGCACCCCGGTGGAAGAGACGGTGGAAGCTCTGGACGACGTCGTGCGCTCGGGCAAGGCCCGCTATGTCGGCGCCTCGTCGATGTACGCCTGGGAGTTTTCCAAAATGCTCCATGCCGCCGAGCGCCACGGGTGGGCCCGCTTCGTCTCTATGCAGGACCATTACAACCTCGCCTACCGGGAAGAGGAAAGAGAAATGCTGCCCCTGTGCGCCGACCAGGGGATCGGTGTGGTCCCTTGGAGCCCGCTGGCCCGGGGCCGGCTGACAAGGGACTGGGACACGGCCACGGCCCGTAGCGAGACCGACGAGTTTGGGAAGCGCCTGTACCGCGACAGCGACCGCCACATCGTCGAGGCGGTGGCGAAGGTGGCTGAGGCCCGTTCCCTAAGCCGGGCTCAGGTAGCGCTGGCCTGGCTGTTGAGCAAACCGGTCGTGAGCGCCCCCATAGTCGGCGTCACCCGGTCCGCACAACTGGCCGACCTCGTGGGAGCACTGTCCGTCGAGCTCAGTGCCGAGGAGGTCAGCTCACTGGAGGAGCCCTACGAGCCCCATCCCGTGGCCGGTCACTGAGGGGGCCGCCCCTACCCCAGGGGCTCGAACCGGGCCGTGAAGTGGCGGAGCTGGCGGGGCTCGTGGACGATCTTGAGGCCCCGTAGCCGAGAGGCGTCTTCGAGCACCCGCTCGCACACCTCGATCACGTAGTCGATGTGGCTCTGGGTGTAGGTGCGCCGGGGGATGGCGAGGCGCACGAGTTCCATGGCGGCTGCCTGTTCGGTCCCGTCCGGCCGGCGCCCGAACATCACGGACCCGATCTCGCAGCTGCGGATGCCGCCCGTGCCGTAAAGCGCCACCGCCAAGGACTGGCCGGGGTACTCGAGCGGCGGGATGTGCGCCAGCATTGTCCCGGCGTCGATATAAACGGCGTGGCCGCCGATGGGGACGACCACGGGGACGCCCAGCTTCTCCAGAGCCTCGCCCAGGTAGGCCGTCGAGCGGGTGCGGTAGCGCAGGTACTCGTGGGAAACCGCCTCCTTCAGGCCCTGGGCTATGGCTTCGAGGTCACGGCCGGCCAGGCCCCCGTAGGTGGGGAAGCCCTCGGTGAGGATGAGCACGCTCCGGCACGCCTCGGCCAGGTCGTCGTCGTTGCAGGCCAACCAGCCCCCGATGTTGGCCAGGGGGTCCTTTTTGGCGCTCATGGTCATCCCGTCGGCCAGAGCCGCCATGTCCCGCACGATGTCGGCCACCTCGCGGTCACCCTGGCCCTCCTCGCGCTCGCGGATGAACCAGGCGTTCTCGGCGAAGCGGCAGGAGTCCAAGAACAGCGCCAGACCGTACCGGTTGCACACCTCCCGTACGGCCCGCAGGTTGGCCAGGCTTACCGGCTGGCCGCCGCCGGAGTTGTTGGTCACCGTCACCATGACGACGGGGACGTTCTCGGCCCCGACCCGGCGCACGAACGCCTCCAGGGCATCGACGTCCAGGTTGCCCTTAAACGGGTGCCGGCTGCGCGGGTCTCGTCCCTCGGCGATCACGAGGTCGACGGCCTCGGCCCCGGTGGACTCGACGTTGGCCCTGGTGGTGTCGAAGTGGGTGTTGTTGGGCACGAACTTGCCCGGGCCGCCGACCACGCTGAAGAGGATCTTCTCCGCGGCCCGGCCCTGGTGGGTGGGGATGATGTGGCGGAAGGGGAAAAGCTCGGTAACCGCGTCGCGGAACAGGTACCACGAAGGTGACCCGGCGTACGACTCGTCGCCGTGCTGGACGGCGGCCCACTGGTCCCGGCTCATCGCCCCCGTCCCCGAGTCCGTGAGCAGGTCTATGAGCACGTCCTCGGCGCGCAGGGAAAACAGGTTGTAGCCCGCCTCGGCGATGGCCTGGGCCCGGTGTTCGGGCGTCACCATGCGCAAGGGTTCGACGGCGTGGATGCGGAACGGCTCGATCACGGTACGGAACGGACGGGGCCCGAGCGTGGTAGGTGGGACTGTAGGCACAGTCCGGGACTATACGCCCCGGTCAGCTGGCGGGGCGCACCCCGACTTCCTCCAGGTGGGCCAAAAGGTCGGCCGGGTCCTGGTAGACGCGGTAGGCGCCGGCGGCCTGGAGCTCCTCGGGCCCGTAGCCACCGGACAAGAGGCCTATGCCGAGAGCGCCCGCCCGCTGGGCAGCGAGGAGGTCCCAGATGCTGTCGCCCACCACGAAGGCCCGGGCGGGGCCGACGTGCAGGCGTTCGGCCGCGGCCAGGAACAGGTGGGGGTCCGGCTTGGCCCGCTCGACCAGGTCCCGGGTCACGACCGGGACATGGTCTGGGAGCTCGAGCAGGGCCAGGCCCACTTCTGCGACCTTCTGCGCCGAGCTGGTGGCGATGGCGAACGGCGCCTCGTGGTCGCTGAGCGCCCGCAGCAGTTCGCGAGCGCCGGGCAGAGGAACGACGCTGCCCGCCCGGCTCAGGTAGCCCTCCCGGTGCAACGTCGACAGCCGCGTCAGGGTCTCGGCGTCGAGGGTGACGCCGGTCTCGCGCTGCAGGGCGCTGAGGAACAGCCCCCCGCTCATGCCGATGCGCCGGTGGATGCGCCACACCGACAGCGGGATCCCGCACGCTGTCAGAGCCTCCTGCCAAGCAGCTACATGCTGGTAGACCGAGTCCACCAGGGTCCCGTCGAGGTCGAACAGGAACGCCGGCGTGGGTACGTGGAACCGCCCGCTCTCGAGCTGACCGGGCCCTCCTGCAGATGAGCCAGACATGCCCGTAACCCTAGCTGCGACCGGTGAGCAACAGCCTGGCCTCGATGGCCCGCAGGTCCCCCTCGTCGTCCTCATGGCGTACCAGAGGACCGAAACCGGACTCCTCGAGCACGCCGGCCAGGGCGTGGTCCTGGTCCCCCCCGACCTCGAGGAGCACCGACCCGCCGGGGCGCAGCAGGCCGGCGGCGGCCCGGACGGCCAGGTCGAGGACCGTCGTACCGTGCAGCCCTCCGTCGAGGGCGTGACGGGGCTCGTACTCGCGGACGTCGCGGGGCAGGAAGACGAGCTCCTCGCTGGGCACGTAGGGCACGACGGCGACGACGACGTCGACGCGCCCGCGGAGCCCGCCCGGCAATGGCTCGGCCAGGTGGCCGGTGTACACCTCCACGCCGTTGTCGGCCGCGCACCGGCAGGCGAGCGGGTCGATGTCGGTGGCCACTACCCGCGCCCCCGGCCGCGCCCGGCCCAACGACAAGGCGATGGCGCCCGACCCCGTGCACAGGTCGGCGGCGAGACCGTCGGGGGGCAAGAGTTGGACGGCCCGCCGGACAAGGGCCTCGGTCTGCCATCGGGGCACATAGACGCCGCGGTGGACCACGACACGATGGCCGGCGAAGATGACCGAACCGGTCACCCAGGCCAGCGGTTCGCCTCTTACCCGGCGGGCGACGAGGCGCACGAGGAGCTCGGCGTCCCCGCCGGCAGCGTCCACGAGCTCGTCCGCCTCTTCGTAGGGGGCCACGCAGCCCGCCTCGGCCAGCCGCGCCGCCAGCGCCCGACGAGGCGCGCTCGAATTTTCCCGGATCCCGTCAGTTTATGCTGACGTACTGATTATGCCGACGTACTGAACGTCGACGCGTTGGCGTCCGCCATGACCAGGTCGCCGGCGCGCATGCCGGGCAGCAACAGGAAACCGGCGGTCACAATCGCGCCGAGGACGCCCACCCCGACGAGGGTACTGCGGACACCCAGGACCTCCGCCACCGGGGCCGTGAGGGCGTAGCTGAGCGGTAGCAGGGCCGTCGAGATGGCCCAGTCGATACTGGACACCCGGCCCAACATGCTGTTCACGACCCGGCGCTGCTTGACCGTGGCCCAGACGACGGTGCCGGCGGCCTCGGCCCCGTTTACCACCACAGCGGCACCGGCGAGGCCCCAGGAGCTGGTGGCCAGTCCGTACCCGGCCACGGCCAGAGTGGCCAGCGTCCACCAGCCGTAGATCCATGGCATGGGGCGCCGGGGGTGCGGGCGGTACCCGGAGAAAACAGCCCCGACGAGGGCCCCGACCCCGCCGGCGGCCAGCACCACCCCGTAGGTGGACGCTCCCTGGTGGAGGCTGTTGCGCACGATGTACGGCAACAGGACCTGGGTAGGGCCGATGAAGAGCAGATAAGTGAAGGTGGCAGAAAGGAAAGTCCCCCACAGCCACACCTGGCTGCGGACGTAACGCAAGCCCTCGCCGACCTCTCGGCGCAGGCTGGCACGGTGCCCGGCACCGGCCTCTTGGCCCAGGCCAACCCCGTGACTGGGGCCCGTCGCCACCCGGTACCCGTCGATGGCCGCCATTCGCCTCACGCACAGGGCAGAGAAGACGAAGCTGGTGGCGTCCAGGGCGAAAGCCCCCCATGGGCGCAGGAGGGCGACGGCCACGCCGCCCACCGCCGGGCCGGCCAGCTGGAGGGCGAAGGGGCGGGCGAACTGCTCGATGGCGTTGGCTTGGACCAGCTCCGGGCCGGGGACGAGCTGTGGGACCAGGGCGTCGAATGACGGCGAGGCGAAGGCGGTGGCGGTGCCTATCACGGCCCCCGCCAGGCAGAGCTCGTAGAGGCGGGCCGAGCGCCCGGCCACCACGACGGCCAACGCGCCCACGGCCAGGGCGCGCACGATGTCTGCCCAGAACAGTACGGTGCGCCGGGAGAGCCGGTCCGACACTGCCCCCCCGACGAGCAAGAACACCAACTGGGGCACGGACGTGGCCACCCCCACGTAAGCCAGCGCCGACGGGTGGTCAGAAATGGCGTACGCCTGCCAGGCCACGGCCACGATGAAAATGCCGTCGCCCAGCAGCGAGACGGCCATGCCGGTCCATAGGAGCCGGAAGTCCCGTCGGCGCAAGGGCGCCGTGATCAGCACGCGGCGCGCACCCTAGGAGCCGGGTGGCTGCGCCCGCTGCATTTCGAAGCGCTCGGCGAGCTCGGCCAGGACCCCGTTGAGCTGTTCGATCTCACTGTCGTCGTTGGCCGCCGTCACCTGCACCCGAAAACCGACCTGGGACCGCGGCACCAGTGGGTAGGCGGCCAGGGTGACGTAAATTCCCCGGTCGAAAAGGAACCGCCCTACTAGGTCGATGTCGTCGGCGTGGCCCAGGGGGAGCTCGATGACCGGGAAACCCGATGTGTTCAGCGTTCGTAAACCTAACCTGTGCACCTGGTCCAGTACGGCTTTGGTCTTCAGCCGCAACGAGGTGCGTATGTCGTCGCCTCGCGCGTCGTTGACCCTGAATCCGGCCAGAACGGTAGCCAGGGACGCAATAGGCGACGGGCCCGAATAAAGGTACGGCGCGGCGGCCACCTTCAGGTGGTTCTTGAGCCAGGTGGGCAGGGCCATGAACGCGGCCAGGGACGAATAGGCCTTGGAGAAGCCGCCGACCAGGACCACATTGTCGTAGCTTTCGTCGAAATAGCGGACGATGCTGTTCCCCCGGTGCCCGTAGGGCATCTCGTCGGTGGGCCGTTCCCCGATGACCCCGAAGCCGTGGGCGTCGTCCACGTACAGCAGAGCGTCGTACTCTCGGCAGATGCGAGCGTACTCCGCCAGGTCGGGCGCGTTGCCCGTCATGCTGTTGACCCCGTCGAGGCAGAAAATCCTCGACATGTGGGCGGGTACCGAGCGTAGGACCTCTTCGAGGTGCCCGGGGTCGTTGGCCCTGACCCGGTGGAGGGTGGCGCCCGCGCCCCGGGCGATGGCCGCCCCCTCATAGATGGTCTTGTGGGCCTGGGCGTCCACCAGCACTGCGCCCTGGCCGGCCAACACCGGGACCACCGAAGTATGGATGAGCGTGATCGTGGGCAGTACCAGCGTGTCGGGCGCCCCGAGCAGTTCGGTGAGCTGGTCCTCGATTTCCAAGTAAGGACGCGGGTTCCCGAGCAGTCGCGACCAGCTCGGGTGGGTGCCCCACTGGCGGATGGCGCCCTCCACCGACGCCATGATCTCGGGGTGAAGGTCGAAACCGAGGTAGTTGCAGGAGGCGAAATCGCACAGCCACTTGTCGCCCACCCGGATACGCCGGCCCCTGACCTCCTCGATGACGGCGTCCATCATCGGGTGGGAGGAACGCAAGCGCTCCAGATCGGCCCAACGGCTGTCCGCCCGCGCCCGCTCAGGCGGGTGTGCCAGGGTGGCCATTGTCGGCCCTGCCCACGTGTTCGTCATTTATGGTTTATCCTCCAACGATTTCTTGGGCCTGGGCGGAGAGCTCTCCCGATGCCATCAGCGGCAGGAGCCGCTCCATGTCGTCGGGCCCGACGGGCCGGGCAAAAAAGAAGCCCTGCCCGTAGCCGCAGCCAAGGGACCTGAGGCCGTCGGCCTGGCGGGACTTTTCTATACCTTCGGCCACCGTGTCCAGGTTGAGGGACCGGGCCAGTTGCACGATGGCCTCGGCCAGGGCCAAGGCCCGGTCCGAGTCGCCGACGTCGTCGACGAACGATTTATCGACTTTCAATATGTCGACGGGGAACCGCTTCAAATAGCTGAGGGACGAATAGCCGGTCCCGAAGTCGTCGATGGCAAAACAAACGCCCAGCGCCTTCATCTCGAGCATGCGGGCGATGACCGCATCGGCGTCGTGCACCAGCAATCCCTCGGTTATCTCGAGGACCAGGCAGCCCGGCTCCAGCCGGGACTCCCGCAAGGCTTCGGACACATCGGCGATGAGCCCTTCGTGCTGGAAATGGCGGGCCGAGATGTTGACGTTCATCCTCAGCCTCCCGCCCAAGTTGTGCTCGTCCTGCCAGAGGCGGGCCTTGCGGCACGCCTCGCGCAGTACCCAGCGGCCGATGGGGATTATGAGGCCCGTCTCCTCGGCCAGGGGGATGAAGTCGTTGGGCTCGATCAGGCCCCGCTCGGGGTGCTGCCAGCGGATCAGGGCCTCGAGGGCGATGCCCTGGCCACCGTTCAGGCTGACTATGGGCTGGTAGAAAAGGATGAACTGGTCTTCGTCGACGGCCTGCTGGAGCTCGGCGGTGCGTTCGAGACGGTCGCTCACCGCCTCCTGCAGAGAAGGTTGGTAGACCTCGTAACCGTTCTTACCCTTGGCCTTGGCCGCGTACATGGCCACGTCGGCCGCCTGCAGGAGCTCGGCCGGGCCCTCGAGGCCGCACTTGCTATAGGCGATCCCCACACTGGCGTGGACCGGGATAAGGCGGTCGTTGACCGAGAACGGCGGTTTCAGATCGGCCAGGATCCGCTCGGCCGCCAAGCGGGCGTCGGAGATGTCCTCGGTCGCCTCCAGCAGGACGGCAAACTCGTCGCCACCGAAGCGGGCGGCCGTGTCACCCGAGCGCAGCGAGCCCATCAGGCGTCCGGCCACCGCGACCAGCAGCTCGTCGCCCACGGCATGGCCCAGGCTGTCGTTGACGAGCTTGAAGTCGTCGAGGTCCAAGAACAGCACGGCGAGCGATGTCAGAGAGCGCGCCGCCCGGGCCAGGGCATGCTCGAGGCGGTCCCGGAACAGGTGCCGGTTGGCCAGACCGCTCAGGGCGTCGTGGAAGGCCTGGTGTTTCAGTTCGTCCTCCAGGCGCTTGCGCTCGGTCACGTCGCGCAGGGTGAGCACGATGCCCTCGACGGTCGGTTCGCCCAGCATGTTGTTGGTGACCACCTCCACGTCCCGCCAGGAGCCGTCGCTGTGGCGTACCCGCCATTCGGCCGTAGCCGACGTACCGGCGCGGAAAGCCACCCCGCCGTAGAGGGCGATGGCCCTTTCCACGTCCTGGGGGTGGATCAGCGAAGTGACCCGCCGGCCCTCCAGCGCCCCCGGTTCGTACCCGAGGGTGCGTTGGGCTGAGGGCGTCTGGTAGGTAATGGTCGTGTCGGGCCGGGCGATGAGGATGACGTCGGAGGCGCTCTGTACGAGCGTCTGGAACCGCAACTCGCTACGCCGGGCGTGGAAGGCGTCAGTCAGGTCCTCGCGGTCGAGGGCCAGGCCGACCTGGGCGGCCAGGGTCTCCAGCGTGTTGGTGAGGTCGATGGGCAACTCGTCGGAGGCCTCGACCACGATGACGCCCTTCAGTTTTTCGCCCGTCACGATGGGGCAAAGGAACAACCACTCCCCGACCGTGCCCGCCGGGACGTCCTCCGGTACGGCGGCCCGGCACCGTACGGCGCGCCCCGCGTTCAGCGCCTCCCACGCCTCGTTGGCCAGAGTGCCCAGGTCGAACTGGGGGTTACGGTCCGGCGTCCCCCGTGCGGCCACCACCTTGAACTCGCCGGGTGCGCCGGCTAGAGCCAGGCTCACGGAATAGGCCTCGGCGTGCCCGCCGACCAGGTCGCTCACGGCCCGTACGGTGGCCTCGTTGATGCCGGTACGGCCGGTTGCGCCCACCAGCTCCGCCGCCTCCCGGCGCATGACCTGCTCCCGGGCCACGGCCTGTTTGTGAGCGGAGACGACGCCTGACATGCGCAGCACGACGAGGAAGAACATGATCCCGGCGACGGCGGCTATGACCGGCGCGTCAACCGGCTTGCCCACCGAGGTCTCGACGAGCAGCCCGACCGGGGCGATGAGGGTGATAGCGCCGAGCAGGGCCAGGCGAGAACGGCTCGTGAGCAGGGCCGCCACCGGCCGGCGCTCCGACAGTTGGCGCATCGACGGGTGCAGGGCGGCCGCCCCCCAGCAGCTATAGAAGACGATCCACCCGAGATCGAACGGGTTACCGTCGTGCCAGTTCCAGCTGGAGTGCAGCCCAGCCAGGCCGTAGACCGAGTCGGCCACCAGCGTCCCCAGGGTCCCGATGGCCAGTAGGCGCCCAGCAGGGTTGCGCAACCCCCCGGCGCTCCAGAGGTGAGCCAACATGGCCAGCAGCAGCACGTCGCCCAGCGGGTAGGCGGCGGCGGTCAAACGGACGAGCATCCCTCCCGGGGCCCGGACGTTGGGACCGATCAGGAAAATCCATGACAGCAGGGCCAGGCCCAGGGTGACGATCAGGGCGTCGAGCAGGCCGGCCTTGTCACCACCGGGTAGGCGTGCCCGCACGAGGAGAAGCAAGCCGACGGCCAGGACCGGGTACATGGTGATGTAGATGGCGTCGATAAACGACGGGAACGGGATGTTCTGCTGGCCCATTATCTGGTGCCAGGTCTTATAGATCGTGTCCCCGGATATGAAAAGGGTTACGCCGGCGCCGATGAACCACCAGGCGAGCTTCGCCCTGGGCCGGTACCGCCTGGCGCCGTAAGCGATGGCGGCCACCGACGACAGTCCCAACACCGCCCACGCCGGGACCTGTCCGTCCCACTCCATCCACGGGATGAAGCCGAGCATCCGGGGCTTGCCGGAGGGGATCCCGAAAGGGAAGTAGATCAGGGCGACGACGGCCTCGAAAACCAGGAACCACATCCAGATCCGGGACTTCTTGGTTTTGGCGGTGACGCCTGGCGCGCTAGGCACGCCCCGGTCGCTCAGGTCCAGCACCGGCAGAACTGCGGCGCGCGGTGGGGCCAGGGTCTTCACCCAATTACCATCGGTCACGCACCGGGGGACTTAAGACCTTATGGCGCCCAGCACAACCTCAGAAGTGCGGATGTCCCCAGCTCAGAAGCCCAAGCGGACGCTGCTATCAGTACTCGTGGCCCTCTCGCCACCGTCCATCACCGCCCGTGGCCACTATCTTCACGGCCCGTGGCCGCCCAAGGCCTCCCGGCGAAGCTCAGTTGTCGGTCGGGACCGCTTCCGCTTTTGCGTGGGCGGTGCGCTCGGCCAGGAGCGCGTCGAGCTCCCCCCGAGTGACCGTCACATAGTCGCCTGTCGCCGCCGCAGGCGGGGCCTGGACCAGGACCGGGGCGACGGGGGCCATCGGCAGGACGGGAGTGGACGTCGCGCCCGCCACCGGATTGGCGGCCGGGGTCGTCCCCGCTTCGGCTTCGGAATGAGCCTTGCGAAATTCCCGCAAGGCCTCGCCTGTGTTTTTGGCCAGCTTCGGAAGTTGCCTCCCCCCGAAAAGCACCACCACCGCGACAAGGATGACTATCAGGTCGTCGCTACCCGAAAAAATCGTTGACAGCACAGCAACCCCTTCTCAGGTAAGTCAGCTAGGAATATGAGCCTACCACCCCCGGCCCGGCGCGCAGCCCGGGCGGCCCGGCGCCAGCCCGTACCGCCCGCAAGGCAGCCGGGGGGGCCGGTCAGCCAGCGCGGCCGGAAATGGGCTCAGGTGTCGGGGCCGGCTCCCGTCGAAAGACGCCGGGGGTGGGCAGGGTCGTTCACGGGGTAGATAGGGGGCTCGCCCCGCAGTACCGCAGCCGCATTTTGGGCCGCCTTGGTCCGCAGTTCCACGAACGAACGATCGGACAGGTAGGCCACGTGCGGGGTGGCCACCACACGCGGGTGCGCCCGCAGGGGGTGACCGATGGGCAGGGGCTCGGGGTCGAAAACGTCGAGGCCGGCGCCGGCCACATGGCCTGTGCCCAGGGCGGCCTGGAGGGCCACCAGGTCTATGACCGGCCCCCGAGCCGTGTTCACAATGATGACGCCCGGCTTGGTCAGCGCCAGCGCCTCCTCGGAGATGAGGTGGTGCGTCAGTTCGGTCAGAGGGCAGTGCAGGGACAAGAAGTCACGCTCTTTCAGGAGCGTCTCCAGGTCGGGGCAGGCAACTACGCCGTCCCCGGTCATTTTTTCCGGCGGCACGAACGGGTCGTAGGCGTACACCTTGAGGCCCATCGCCAGGGCCCGTCGGGCGGTGGCGCTGCCGATGCGGCCATAGCCGACGATACCGAGGGACCGGCCGTGGAGCACCAGGGGCATGTGCTGCTCGGTAGCGCCGCGCCAGCTGCCCTGGCGGACGTTTTCGCTGAAGCCCCGCAGGTCCCGGGCCACGGCGAGCAGCAACATGATGGCATGGTCGGCCACGGAGTCGGTGGCGTAGTCGGGGACGTTGGCGACCCAGATCCCGTTGGCGGTGGCGGCCGGGATATCGACGTTGTCGACACCCACGCCGTAGCGGACGACAAGGGCGCACGAGCTCGCTCTCTCGAGCACGCGCCGCGTAACGGGCGCGTGCTCCACCAGGATGACCGCAGCCTCGGCCAGGAGCGGTTGGTCGAGGACCTGTTGTTCGTTTTGGTCTTCCCACACGCCCACGCCGGTGATGGCCAGCCTCCCGCCCGCGGCTTCGATTATGTCCCGCTCGAGACGGTGGTCATGAAGGGAGGAGTCGAGGAGGAGGGCCAGGTGCCCCGGTTCCGGCGTCATGGGCCTTAAAGCTACCTGAGGACCCAGGCCGAACCCCCTCCGACCAACCGGGCCACCTCGGCCAGGGTCGCCATCGACGTATCCCCGGGAGTGGTCATGGCCAGGGCGCCGTGGGCCACTCCGTAACGCAGCGCCTGGTCGACTGGCATCTCGGTTATCAGGCCGTAAATGAGCCCGGAGGCAAAGGAGTCGCCCCCGCCGACGCGGTCCAGGATCTCGAGGTCGTCGGGCATGTCGTGGGCATAAAGCTCACCGCCCGCCCAGCAAATGGCGCCCCAGTGGTTGCGGCTGGCCGAGCGCACGCGCCGCTGGCTGCTGGCGATCACCTTGAGGGACGGGAACTCGGCCGCCACCCGGGCCAACAGGGCGCCATAGCTCTCGACGTCCAGCGCGGCATGGGTGGAGCCGGCATCAGCGACGTCGAAGCCCAGAGCGGAGCTGAAATCGTCCCCGTTGCCGAAAAGGACGTCCGTCATGGCCACCAGCCGCCGGTTGACTTCCACGGCCCGTTGCGCGCCGCCCGCCGCCTTCCACAACGAAGGCCGGAAATTGAGGTCGTAAGACACCGTGGTACCGGCCTGGCGAGCCGCGGACATGGCCTCGGCGGCCACCGCGGCCGTGCTTTCGGACAGCCCGGCGAAAATACCGCCGGTGTGGAACCAGCGGGCGCCCTCAGAGCCGAAGATATCGCCCCAGGGCAATTCTCCCGGCTGCAACTGGCTGGTGGCGCTGTTGGCGCGGTCCGAGCAGCCGAGTGCCGCCCGGGCCCCGAAGCCACGCTCGGTGAAGTTGAGCCCGTTGCGTACGCTGCGGCCGATGCCGTCGAAGGGGGCCCAGCGAAGGTGAGAGATGTCCACGCCCCCCTGTAGGAGCAGGTCCTCGATGAGGCGCCCGATCGGGTTATCGGCCAGGGCCGTCACCACGGAGGTGCGCAGGCCGAAACAACGGCGCAGGCCCCGGGCGACGTTATACTCGCCGCCGCCTTCCCAGACCTGGAAGTTGCGGGTGGTGGCGATACGGCCGTCGCCGGGGTCGAGACGTAACATCACCTCGCCGGCGGCGACGAGGTCCCAGCGGCACCCGGCCGCCGGGCGCAGGGCGAGAGGCCCTTCAGCCACGGGAGACCGCAGAGGCGGCGACGATGCCAACGGCCTGGGCGGTGAGGTCCCGGATCTTGACGAAGTCGCGCTCGGCCAGCAGGGCTTTGGTCACCATCCAGCTCCCCCCGCACGCCGCCACCTGCGGGAGGCTCAAATAGGTCTCCAGATTGGCGGCGTTTATCCCTCCGGTGGGGACAAAACGGACCTCGCCGAAGGGCCCCGCCAGCGCCTTGAGGAACGGAACGCCCCCCAAGGGCTCGGCCGGGAAAAACTTGAGCAGCGGCGCGGCACCGGCCCGCAAGGCGGCCTGGATCTCGCTCGGGGTGCAGACGCCGGGCATGACCAGGACCTGGCGCTCGCAGCAATAGGCGACCAGCTCGGGATCGGTGCCCGGGCAGACCACAAAACGCGCCCCGGCATCGATCACCCGGGCGGCGTCTTCGACCGAGCGCACGGTGCCGGCGCCGATGAACCCCGTCGGGAAGGCCTCGACCAGTAGCCGGATCCCGTCCAGTCCCGCGGCCGTGCGCAGCGTGATCTCAGCGGCGGGGAGGCCGCCGGCCGACAGGGCCTCGAAAAGGGGCTCGGCGAGCTTTAGGTCAGGAAGCTCGACCACGGGCAGGAGCCCGATCTCCGCTACTCGGGCCATGCTCTCTGCGACTGACGGTGCCGGGTCGGGGCGCATTTGTGCCTCCTCGTGAAGCTCTCATACTCGTAAACCTCTCATAGACGCGGCTACCGAGCCCGACTGACGGCCTGTGTGACTACGGGCCTGCCTGTGACCGGCCGGTAACCAGCAGTGGAAATATAGATCCGTTGGCCTCCGACCCTCGCCTCGAACTCGGCCCCGGCCGGCACGCTGCCGTGGTCGCTGCGCCCGCAGCACACGATGACCTTCAGTTGAGCCACCGCCGTCGGGGCAAAGGAGGGGTCCAGGAAATATAGGGCGGACCGGTTGACTTCGACCCGGAGGCCGTGGCGGACAGCCTGATCGGCTATGGCCGCGGCATCCGGCATGGCGTCGGCGTTGACAATGTCAACGTAAAGGGTCCTGACCCGTGGCGCGAGTGCCGCCGCCGCAACTGACTCCCACGACCGGCGGGCCAGGTGGGAAGGCGGGCCGGCCATCGGGTCGGAGGTGGCCCCGAAGGCACCGCCCATGGCAAGCGCGGCACCGAGGGTTACGACCGGCAGCACGAGGCCCGAGGGCCGGCTCGCCCCCACCAGACGGGCTCCCCAGGACCGGCCCGCCGCCCGGTCCCTGACCGAGGACACCTTGGTTCTGGCGGGGGAAGCCAGCGGCGGCGCCAGGGCCAGCCACCATCCCGTGAGAGCCGGGACCACCAGGGCGCCCGTCCACAGGACGAGGTAGGGGTACAGCGGGCCGTAGGCGAGGTGGACGGACCATACTGCGGCCAGCATGGCCACAGTGGTCGCCGCCGCCAGCGAGGCGGCGGCCCGCCGGCGGCGCACGAAGCCGTACACGGCCGCTCCCGCGGTGACCACCAGATAGGCCAGGAACCAGGGACGCTGCCCCACTGAGCCGGCGACGAGCCAGCCCGGGTCGGAGTCCCGCTTGGACACCTGTTCGCCGAGACGCAACGGGAACGAGCCGAAGATGGTCCCGGCCGCTTGCAGCGCGTCCCCCCATGGCTGGTGGCCCGGGTGCTTGGAGAGGAAGCGGTAGGCCTGGACGATGTTGCCCGGGCTGGTCGTGAGCTGTTGGATGATGGTGGGCAACCAGAGCACCACCACTACGACGACGAGCACGGCGAGGGACCGGCGCCACCTGCCTGTCGCCCAGCCCCACCCCGGCTGAAATTTCCACAGACCGCCGACGGCTCGGGCGGCACCGCGGCGACCGTCGGCAGCGCGGCGACCGTCGGCACTTCGGCGGAGCCGGGCGCCGGCCGCCAGGCGCAGTAGCGGGGTGGCCATGACAAGGGCGCCGGCCACGACGGCGGTACTGATGTCGGTCTGGCACAAGAACGAAGCGCAGACGACAGCGCCAATGGTGGGCGGCCATGGGTTACGGCTGGAGACGATGTCGGCCACGAGCAGGACGAGGAGGGCGGCGGGCAGGGCGATGGCATAGGGGGCCCAGACCGTGCCCAGGCGCTCGGCCCCGAAAGACCACTCGTAGCCCAGCAGCACCAGAGCGGCCCACCAGCCGGTGAGGCCGGGCCGCAGCCGCATGGCGACCACGACTATGGCGGCGGCGGCGGCCGCCTGCACCAGGTCGTTGCCCACGACCAGGGCGACCGAGGACCCGGCCCCGAGCCAGCGGAACACCCCGAGCAGCGCCAACCAGAAGGGCCCGAGGTGGTGCCATCCGTAGCGGTCGTAGACACCGAGCAGGTTGCGCCCAATGAGGCTGTTGTGGGCCTCGAGGTCGATGAGCGCCTGGTCGCCCCAGAACCAAGTGCCGGCGTGGGTCGTGGCCGCCCGCACGGCCTCCGCCACCAAGGGCAGGGCGACGACGAGCGGTGCGAGCGCGGCGCCACTGATCTTTGGTCTGGGCAACGCTCTACTCCCGGAAGGGCCTGAGACGGAACGAGCCGGCGGCACTGCGGCCCCCGGGCCCTGAGGCCCCCCAGAGTAGCGCAGAGGGAGGCCCCCCGACCTGCGCCGATCTGGTCTGGCCGGCCCCTGCCCTATCATCCAAGGCCCATGTACAGCTTTCCGGACAACTTCTTGTGGGGAACGGCCACGGCCTCCTACCAGATCGAAGGCGCTGTTTCCGAGGACGGGCGGGGCCGGTCCATTTGGGACACGTTCTGCCACACACCGGGCAAAGTGTTCCACGGCGACACCGGCGACATCGCCTGCGACCACTATCACCTCTGGCGCCAAGACGTGGAGCTGATGGCTCGGCTCGGCCTCAATTCCTACCGGTTCTCGGTCGCCTGGCCCCGGGTGCAGCCCGACGGCGCGGGACCTTTCAACCAGGCCGGCCTGGACTTCTACCGCCGGCTCCTGGATTACCTGGCCGAGCACGGCATCGCCGCTGCCGTCACCCTCTACCACTGGGACCTGCCCCAGGCGCTCCAGGACGCCGGGGGGTGGACCAACCGGGACACTGCCGGTCGTTTCGCCGACTACGCACAAGAGGTCGTGCGGCGCCTGGGAGACGGGGTGCGCCTATGGACCACTCTGAACGAGCCATGGGTGTCAGCCCACCTCGGATATGGGAACGGCATCCACGCACCGGGGGTGGCCGACCTTTCCTCGGCCTATCGCGCCGCCCACCACCTGCTGTTGGGCCATGGGCTGGCCGCCCGCGCGGTGAGGTCGGTGATGGCCCCGGGCTCCAGCGTGGGCATCACCCTCAGCCTCAGTCCGGCCCGTCCCGCCTCCGGGTCGGCGGCCGATGTCGAAGCGGCTGCTCGGGTCGACGGCTATGCCAACCGCTGGTTCTTGGATCCCGTCTTGCGGGGCGAGTACCCCGAGGACCTGGCCGGCCTTCTCCGCCCGCTCGTGGGCGAGGACCACGTACGTCCTGACGACCTGGCAACTGTCCAGGCCCCGGTCGACTTCCTGGGCGTCAACTACTACTTCTGCCAAACCGTGGCCGCCGCCCAAGGTGCTCCGCTCCCGGGAGACCAGCCCTTCCCCGACTTCCTGCGGGCGTGGGGGCGTCCGAGCCCTGCTGTCCCCGTAACCGGGAAAGGATGGCCCATCGAGCCCGAGGGATTGACACAGCTCCTGACCCGGATCGACACCGAGTACGGGCATCTGCCCCTGTACGTGACCGAGAACGGCGCCGCCTTCCCCGACTACGTGGGCCCGGACGGGGCTGTCAATGACCCCGAGAGGACCGAATATCTCGATCGGCACCTCAAAGCGGCTCACGACGCCATCGCCGCCGGTGCCGACCTGCGCGGGTACTTCTGCTGGAGCCTCCTCGACAATTTCGAGTGGGCCGACGGGTATTCTCAGCGTTTCGGGCTCGTCTGGGTCGACTTCAAGACCCGGGAGCGGATCCCCAAGTCCAGCGCCCTGTGGTACGCGGGGGTCGTGTCCCGCAACGGGCTCTTACCAGGAGAATGACGGTGGACCAACCCCGACCGGCGGCGGAGGGCGCGCCCGGCGCACTGCCCCTCAGACGCCTCGGGCGCACCTCGCTGATGGTAACGGCCATTTGCGTGGGCGCGTCGCCCCTCGGCAGCGTGCCCCGGGTGTTCGGCGAGGACGTCGAGTACGAGCGGGGCGTCCGGACCGTCCAACATGTTTTCGATAGCCCCATCAACTTCCTCGACACGGCCAACGGTTACAGCAACGGCGAGAGCGAACGCCGCATTGGTGCCGCCATCGCCGAGCGCGGCGGGCTCCCGGACGGTTTCGTCCTGGCCACCAAGGTCGACCCTGATCCCATTACCGGTAGCTTTAGCGGCGACCGGGCCCGCCGTTCGGCCGAGGAGAGCCTCGAAAGGCTCGGGGCCGACCGGTTCCAGCTGCTTTACCTGCACGATCCCGACAAGATCACCTTCGAGGGGGCCATGGCCCCCGCCGGGCCGGTCGAGGCCCTGGTCGCGATGCGCGACGAGGGTTTGGCGCAACACATAGGGGTCGCGGGCGGTCCCGTCAGGCTCATGCAGCGGTTCTTGGCTACGGGCGCGTTCGAGGTGCTGCTCACGCACAACCGCTACACCCTGGTCGACCGTTCGGCCGAGCCCCTGATAGACCAGGCCGTGGCGGCCGGCGTCGCCGTGGTCAACGCGGCCGTGTACGGGGGCGGGATGCTGGCCAAGGGCCCGGGCGCCGTGAGCTCCTACGCCTACAGCAAGGCCAGCGCCGGGCTCATCGACCGCGTGCGCTCCATGGAGAGGGCGTGCCAGGCGCACGGTGTCCCCCTGCGGGCGGCCGCTCTCAAGTTCTCGCTACGTGACCCCCGCATCGCGTCGACCGTCGTGGGGACCGCCACTCCGGCCCACGTCGACGAACTGGTCGGCCTCGCCTCCCTGGAGATGCCCGACGGCCTTTGGCAACAACTTTCCGAACTGGTACCACCCGAGAGCGAGTGGATCGGGCCGGAGCGTTAGTCGCCGA
>PMWT01000205.1 GCA_003166025.1 Acidimicrobiaceae bacterium
AGCATCCGCTTCTCGTTGTTGACGATGATCTCGGGCGCGCCCAGGTCGAGCAGCCTCTTCAACCGGTTGTTGCGGTTGATCACCCGGCGGTAGAGGTCGTTCAGGTCGCTCGTGGCGAACCGGCCACCGTCGAGCTGGACCATCGGCCGCAACTCGGGCGGGATGACAGGGACGACGTCGAGGATCATGGCCCGGGGGTCGTTGACCCGGCGCCCGGACTCGTCACGCCGATTAAAGGCGGAGACGATCTTGAGGCGCTTGATGGCTTTCTGCTTGCGCTGCACGGACAGGTGCCGCTTGCCCTCATCAGGCTCGATCACCTCGCGCAGCTTTACTTCCTCCTCGTCGAGGTCGATCTCCTCGATCAACTGGGCGATGGCCTCGGCCCCCATACCGCCGCGGAAATAATCGCCGAAGCGTTCCCGAAGTTCGCGCCACAGCAGCTCGTCCTCGATGATCTTGCGGCCGTGCAGGTCGCGGAACTCGTCGAACGCCCGGCGGACCAGGTCCGCCTCGGCGTCGGCGTGGTCACGTATCGACGTGACCTCCTTTTCCACCTGACGCTGGCGGGCCTTCAGCTCGGAGTCCTTGGCCCCCTCGCCCTCGAGCTTGGCCAGCTCCTCCTCGAGCTCCTTGTAGCGCCGGTCGATGTCGAGGTCGCGCTCGCGCACGATGTCGGCCAGCTCCTCGTTGAGCTCGACTTCCAGGTTGGGAAGGTCGGTGTGACGACGTTCTTCGTCCACCCAGGTCACGAGGTTGGCGGCGAAATAGATGACCTTCTCGAGCTGCTTGGCCTTGAGCTCCTCGCGCGCCTCGGTGCCCATGAGCAGATAGGCGAGCCACGAGCGGGTACCGCGCAAATACCAAATGTGAACCACGGGAGCGGCCAGCTCGATGTGCCCCATGCGTTCGCGCCTGACCTTGGACCGCGTGACTTCGACCCCGCAGCGCTCGCAGATGATGCCCTTGAAACGGACGCGCTTGTACTTGCCGCAGTAACACTCCCAGTCCTTGGTCGGGCCGAAGATCTTCTCGCAGAAGAGGCCGTCCTTCTCGGGCCGGAGGGTGCGGTAGTTGATGGTCTCGGGTTTTTTCACCTCGCCGTTGGACCACGTCCGAATGTCGTCGGCCGTGGCCAGCCCGATGCGCAGTTGCTCAAAATTGTTGACGTCCAACATCGCCTAAAAACTCCTCTCGCTGGCGCGCCGCGCGTCTTCCTCGTCGGAACCCCTCTCGGGACGGCTGATGTCGATGCCCAGCTCTTCGGCCGTGCGGAACACGTCCTCGTCCAGCTCTCGCATCTCGATCTGCTCGCCCGTGGTCGACAGGACTTCCACGTTGAGACAGAGGCTCTGCATTTCCTTGATGAGAACCTTGAAGCTCTCGGGTATCCCGGGCTCGGGGATATTGTCGCCCTTCACGATCGCCTCGTAGACCTTGACCCGGCCCAAGACGTCGTCCGACTTGATGGTGAGCAGTTCCTGGAGGGCATAAGCAGCCCCGTAAGCCTCCAGGGCCCAGACCTCCATTTCGCCGAACCGCTGGCCGCCGAACTGGGCCTTGCCGCCGAGAGGCTGCTGGGTGATCATCGAGTAAGGACCGGTTGACCGGGCGTGGATCTTGTCGTCCACGAGGTGGGCCAGTTTGAGGATGTATATGTAGCCCACCGATATCGGGTTGTCGTACTCTTCGCCCGTCCGGCCGTTGAACAGCACGGCCTTGCCGTCGGGACCGATGAGCCGTCCGTGGTCGCCGTACTCCGTCCCGGGCGCCTCGGGGTGAAGGTTTTCGAAGATCTTCTTTATCGTCGGGTGCTTGCCGGCCTGGTCCTCTTCGTCCCAGTGGGCGCCGTCGAAGCTCGGCGTGGCCACGAAGCTGGCCGGCTCGGCCAACGGGCTCGTCTTGCGGTTCCGCTCGACCCGGGGCGACGGGCCCTTCCCGCCCACGTCCCAGCCCCAGCGGGCGGCCCAGCCGAGGTGGCTCTCGAGGACCTGGCCCACGTTCATGCGGGAAGGGACCCCGAGGGGGTTGAGGATCATGTCCACGGGGGTGCCGTCGGCCAGGTGGGGCATGTCCTCGATAGGGAGGATCTTGGAAATGACGCCCTTGTTGCCATGGCGGCCGGCCAGCTTGTCGCCCTCGGTGATCTTGCGCTTCTGGGCCACGTACACCCGCACGAGCTGGTTTACGCCGGGCGGTAGTTCGTGGGCGTCCTCCCTGGAGAAGACCCGGACGTCGATGACCTTGCCGGACTCACCGTGGGGCACCTTGAGCGAGGTGTCCCTCACCTCACGCGCCTTTTCCCCGAATATGGCTCGGAGCAGGCGCTCTTCGGGCGTGAGCTCGGTCTCGCCCTTGGGCGTGACCTTGCCCACCAGGACGTCGCCCGCCCCGACCTCGGCGCCGATGCGGATGATGCCCCGCTCGTCGAGGTCTTTCAGGATTTCTTCGGACAGGTTGGGGATGTCACGGGTGATCTCCTCGGCCCCAAGCTTGGTGTCCCGGGCGTCGACCTCGTGCTCCTCGATGTGGATCGACGACAGGACGTCGTCTTTGACGAGGCGCTCCGAGAGGATGATGGCGTCCTCGTAGTTGTAGCCCTCCCAGGGCATGAACGCGACCAGGAGGTTCTTCCCCAGGCCGAGCTCGCCTCCCTCGGTGGACGGCCCGTCGGCCAGGACGTCGCCCAGGCCTACCGGCTGGCCTTCTTCCACCACTATGCGCTGGTTGAAGCAGGTGTTCTGGTTGGAGCGACGGAACTTATAGACCGGGTACACCTTGCGCCCGAGCGACCGGCCGTACCGGTCCGTCTGGCCCTCCTTGTACTCGATGGTCACGTGCTCGCCCGAGATCTCGACCACCGTGCCCGTCCCTTCGGCCAACAGCACGTCGCCCGTGTCGCGCGCCGCCCGGCCTTCCACGCCCGTGCCCACAAAGGGTGCTTCCGGGCGCACGAGGGGCACGGCCTGCTTCTGCATGTTGGCCCCCATGAGGGCCCGGTTGGCGTCGTCGTGCTCGATGAAGGGGATCAGGGCCGTCGAGATGGAGACGATCTGCTTGGGGGAGACGTCCATCAGGTCGACTTCCGACGGGGGCACGAAGTCGACCTCGCTGGTCGTGCCATAGGTGGTGCCGCCGGCGCCGACGCGCACGCCAGGGCCCTGCGGAGCGCGCCTCACGAGCACGCGCTGGTCGGTGAGGGTCCCGTCCGGGGCCAACTTGGCGTTGGCCTGGGCGATGACGTACTCCTCCTCCTCGTCTGCCGCCAGGTAGGTGATCTCGTCGGTGACCGTGCCGCCCACCACCCGGCGGTACGGCGTCTCGATGAAGCCGTACTCGTTGATCCGCCCGTAGGTGGCCAGGTGGCCGATGAGGCCGATGTTGGGGCCTTCGGGCGTCTCGATCGGGCACATGCGCCCGTAGTGGGAGCTGTGCACGTCCCGGACCTCGAACCCGGCCCTCTCCCTCGACAGGCCGCCCGGGCCCATGGCCGAGAGGCGGCGCTTGTGGGTGAGACCGGACAGGGGGTTGGTCTGGTCCATGAACTGCGAGAGCTGGCTGGTGCCGAAGAACTCCTTGATCGCCGCCACCACGGGACGGATGTTGATCAACGTCTGGGGGGTGATGGCTTCGACGTCCTGAGTGGTCATACGCTCACGCACGACCCGCTCCATGCGGGACAACCCGACTCTCACCTGGTTCTGGATCAGCTCGCCCACCGAGCGCACCCGCCGGTTGGCGAAGTGGTCCTGGTCGTCCAGGCGGTAACCCGCCTCGCCCTGGGCCAGGTGGAGAAGGTAGGTGCTCGCCGCCAGCACCTCGCTCTTTGAGAGCACGGTCTGGTCATGGGCCGGCCGGTCAAGCTCGATGTCGAAAAGCGAAGCGATCTTGCCGATCTCGGGGCCCAATTTGCGGTCGAGCTTGTAGCGGCCCACGCGCGTCAAGTCATAACGCTTGGAATTGAAGAACGCGTTCTCGAAATAGGCGCGGGCGGACTCTACCGAGGGAGGCTCACCGGGGCGGGCGCGCTTATAGATTTCGAGCAGCGCGTCTTCCTGCGACGGGGCCAGCTCGCGCTCGCGCTCCCACTGCGGTTCGAGGAACTGGAAATGCCGAACGAAACGCTCCAGGAACGCCTCGTCGGCATAACCCAGGGCGCGCAGCAGCGTGAAAAGAGACAGACGCCGCTTGCGAGCGACCCGCGACCCGGCAGTAATGTCCTTGCCCGGTTTGGCTTCGACGTCGAACTCGATCCACTCGCCACGGTACGGGTGCACGGTGCCCGTCACGATCGTCTTCGCGTCCCGACCAGGCTGGAAGATCACCCCCGGGGAACGGACGAGCTGCGATACGACAACGCGCTCGGTGCCGTTGATGATGAAAGTGCCGCGGTCCGTCATCACGGGGAAGTCACCCATGAAAACTGTCTGCTCTTTGATCTCGCCGGTATTGGCATTCTGGAACTGCGCCCGCACGAAAATGGGCGCAGCATAAGTCATGTCCTTTTCCTTGCACTCCTCTACCGAAAATTTCGGAGGTGGACGCAGGTCCTGGTCGCTCGGGTCGAACTCCAAGATGAGCTTGAGCGAGCCCGAGAAGTCTTCGATGGGGCTGATGTCGCGGAATGCCTCCGCCAAGCCCTTATCTAGGAACCACTGGAAGGAGTCGCGTTGAACTGAGATCAGATCCGGGGGCGGCAGGACCTCGTCAAGGTTGGCAAACGAGAAGCGCTCCCGGGTAACGGGGCGAGACGGCAAGGACTTACTCCTTGGAAGATGCGGTGGCCACAGGGGCGCGCCAAGCCTCCGCCCAAGTTACCAAGGACGCGGAAGGACAGGGCACGGCAACTGACCACTATACAACGTCCAGTCGGGACGCGGCAAGCACTTGCGCACATATCCAGCGCCTCTAAAGGACAGGGTAAGCGAGCAAGCCGCGCCGGTCAAGCACTTCTCTCTCGCGCCCGTCCGGGCGGGCGGGCGGCGCGCTGCACCTGCACGCCCGCCCAGGCCCGGGACGCCTAGGCCCAGGGATGGGCCGTTACTTGAGCTCGACGGTGGCGCCGGCCCCTTCGAGCTGCGCCTTCGCCTTGTCGGCGTCCTCCTTGCTGACCTTTTCAAGCACGGTCTTAGGAGCCCCGTCGACCAGGTCCTTGGCCTCCTTCAGGCCCAGGTTAGTGAGCGCGCGCACTTCCTTGATCACTTGGATCTTCTTGTCTCCGGCGCCGGTGAGCACGACGTCGAACTCCTCCTGCTCCTCCTTGACCGGCTCCGCAGGGCCGGCGCTGGCCGGGCCGGCGGCGCCGGCGGCGACAGGAGCGGCGGCGGTGACGCCGAAGCGCTCCTCGAAGGCCTTGAGCAACTCGGAAAGTTCGAGGACGGTCATGGTGGAGATGGACTCGAGGATCTCATCCTGGGACAACTTGGTAGGCATTGGTCTTGTGCTCCTGGTCTTGGTCGTGGTTTGGGGTGCTGGTCGGGTTCTCGGACGGGCCCGGCGGCAAGTGCCGGGGCCTAGTAGGGGACGTTGGGGGCTGTCCGGGTCAGCCCTCGCCGGCGGCCTCGCGCTGGTCTCTCAGCGCGGCCAGCCCGTAGGCGAAGTTGCGGGGCACGGCGGCCAGCAGGCCGGCCAAGGCTTGCATCGGAGCCGCCAGTCCGCCCGCCAGGCGGGCCAGCAGGACCTCTCGCGACGGGAGGTCGGCCAGCGCCACGGTCGCCTCGACGCCCAGCACGGACTTCCCGAGCAGGCCGCCCTTGATGACCATCAGAGGGTTGGCCCGGGCAAAGTCCCTCAGGGCCTTGGTGACGGCGGCGGCATCGCCGCGTACGAAGGTGAGGGCCGTGGGCCCGACGAGCAGCTCGGCGAAGCTCCCGGGGCCACCCTGGTCGGCAGCTATGCGCACCAGGGTGTTCTTGAAGATCCGGTACTCACCGCCTAGAGGGGCGAGGCTCCGCCTGAGCGCAGCCAGGTCTTTGACCTTAAGGCCCCGGTACTCGGTCACAATGACGGCGTCAGCCTGGTCCAGGCGCGCACGCACGTCGTCGACGACTGCAACTTTTTCGGGCCTTGGGTTACCCATTGCCACTCCTTGTCTCGTGGTGCTCTGAACGCGAGCGCGCACACCATCAAGGAGTGCCAGCTCGCCTCGTCGGGTCGGGCCTACCACCTGGTCGGAGGGGCCCGCTTAGGCGCCGGTCAGGGCGCACCGGATTTCTACGGCGTTATGTAAGTCATCGATTGTAGCCCAGCTCGGCAGGAGACGAGCTCAGCCAGCGGCTGCGCTAGCCAGTTCCTCATCGGTGAGCCGCAATCGGGCCGGGTCGACGTCGATGCCCGGGCCCATGGTCGGCGACATCGACACCGCCTTCACGTAGCGGCCCTTGGAAGCGGCGGGCTTGACCCGCTGCAGCTCGTCGATAACGGCACGGAAGTTGATGAGCAACTGGTCGCGCGAGAAGCTCACCTTGCCTATCGGTACCTGCACCACACCACGGCTCCGGGCATCGGCCCGGTACTCGACACGCCCTCCTTTGAACTCGGCCACCGCCCGTCCGACATCGGTGGTGACGGTGCCCGTCTTGGGGTTGGGCATGAGGCCCCGAGGGCCCAACTTGCGCCCCAGCCGGCCCACCTGGCCCATGAGGTCGGGCGTCGCTATGGCGACGTCGAAGTCCATAAAGCCGCCGTCGACCCTGGCCACCAGGTCGTCCGAGCCTACGATGTCGGCCCCGGCGTCTCGGGCGGCCTGGGCCGCTTCGCCGGCGGCGAAGACCGCCACCCGCACGCTCTTGCCGGTCCCGGCAGGCAGCGAAACGGTACCCCGCAACACCTGGTCCGCCTTGCGGGGGTCTATGCCCAGGCGTACAGCCAACTCGACGCTCTCGTCGAAACCAGCACGAGCGACGTCTTTGACCAGGTCGAGCGCCTCGACGGGACTGTAAAGGCGTTGGGGGACGACCTTCTTAGCGGCCGCCACGTATTTCTTTCCTCTTTTCGGCATTGATGCCTCCCTCGGTAGTAACCCGCCGAGGTGAGGTCTTCCCCGGCCGTGGTCTGTGTCCTTTTAGCCGACTTTTACGCCCATGGACCGGGCGGTCCCCGCCACCTGCGCCTTAGCCGCCTCGAGATCGTAGGCGTTGAGGTCCGGCATCTTGATCTGGGCGATCTTGGTGACCTGAGCGTCGCTCAGTGTACCGGCCACCTCTCGACCAGCCGTACTGGCCCCCTTGGGTATCCCGAGCTCCTGGCGGATGAGGACCGCGGTGGGGGGTGTCTTCAGTATGAACGTGAAGCTGCGGTCCGAGAAGATGGTGACTTCAACGGGTATGACCTGGCCCACCTTGTCCTCGGTGGCGGCGTTGTACTGCTTGACGAACTCCATCGTCTGGATGCCGTGGGGGCCCAGGGCGGTGCCCACCGGAGGCGCCGGAGTGGCCTTGCCCGCCGGCAACTGGATTCGGACTATCGCTGTGACTTGGCGCTTGGCCATGGGGACGCTCCTCTTGCTCTCGGCTTTGCGGGCTCTCTGGCTACGTGGGGCTAAAGAGCGCTCAGAGCTTCGCCACTTGGGCGAACTCGAACTCTACCGGGGTCTCTCGGCCGAAGATATTGACCAGGACTTTGAGCTTGAGCTGGTCTTCGTTGATCTCGGCGATGGTGCCGCTGAAGTCGGCGAACGGCCCTTCCCTGACCCGGACCGATTCTCCCACCTCGTACTCGAGGCGGGGACGGCTCTTCTTCTGGGCAGCGGCCCCCTCCGGCTTCACGGCCAGGATGTTGTCGACCTCGCGCTTGGACAGCGGCGTCGGCCGGGCTCCCAGGCCGACGAAGCCCGTCACGCCGGGCGTGTTGCGGACCACATACCACGAGTCGTCGTCGAGGTCCATACGGACCATCAGGTAGCCGGGAAAAACCTTGCGGGACACGACCTGGCGCTTGCCGTTTTTCAGCTCCACGACGTCTTCCATGGGGATGACGACCTCGAAGATGCGGTCCTCCATGTTCATCGAGGAGATCCGGCTCTCGAGGTTTGACTTAACCTTGTTCTCGTAACCGGCGTACGTATGTACGACGTACCACCGTCCGGGCCGGTCGTACGGGCTCTCGGGCGGTTTGACCACGTCCTCGGTCCCTGCGTCGCCCACCACCTCGGCGACCTGGACGTCGACGATGGCCTGGGGAGCCGCCTCCCATCCGTTGCGGCGCTTGCGCGCCGCTTTGACGCCCACCGGGGCGGCGTCCTCGATCTGACCGGTTTCAAGATCTTCTGCCATCACTACCTTTGCCACTTGCGCCTGTTCGGGCTCCACGGACCAGCCTGGCGCGTTTACTTGAACAGCTGGGTGGAGCCGAGCGAGTACACGTAGTCGATCGCGTACACCAGCGCCATCACGAAGGCCAGGGTGAAGAAGACCACAGTGGAGTAGTTGAACAGCTCTGCTCGCTTGGGCTTCATCACCTTGCGCAGCTCGAGGATGACCTCGTCGATGAACTGGCGGGGGTGGAAACCGCCCCGGGAGGGGCCCGTGGGTGGGCGGCGCTCGTTTGATCGCAGCGCCGGCATGCCCTCGGCATCGAGGGTGCCCTGGCGCTGCAGGAGCCGCTTTTGCTCTCGGTTGTACTCGCTTGTGCTCACGTCAGTGACCTTCCCATATTAAGCCTTGTGCAGGGCAGGAGGGACTTGAACCCCCAACCGCCGGTTTTGGAGACCGGTGCTCTGCCAAATTGAGCTACTGCCCTCTGGAGCCTTGCCATCCGGCGGCCTGGACCCGCGCTCAGGCCCCGACCGGGTCGAGAATAGCACCGATGCTGCCCGACGCGTTCGGCGGCGCCGTCCCTGGCGGCCCGGAACTAACCGTGGGTCACCCGCAGCGGAGGCCCGAACTTGAGCGCGCCCATGGCGACCGGAGAGCGCCGCGGCGGACGCACCGGACCAGAACGGGCCACCATGGCCCCGGCGCCGACCGCGGCCAGACCGATCGTGACCAGTGCGCAGGCGACCAGCCAGCGCTCGCGCCTTTCCCGGTCGACCGGGCGCTGCCTCCGGCCGACCAGCCCCTGGCTGAGCGCCGTCAAGGTCTCGCCGATCAGCTCAGGAGCAGGCAAGAGCACGGGCTCGTTCCTCAGGCTGCGCAACACCCGCAGCAACCGGCGGTAACCGGCCAGTTCGGCCTGGCAGGCCAGGCACGAGGCGAGGTGGTCGGCCATGGCCCGGCTCGGCCGCCTGCTCCCGTCCACCACAAGGGGCAGCTCGGCGGCCACAGCTTCGCAGCTGACCAGGGCCCGGAGGTGCCCGGGCGAGCGGCGGGGGACCTCAGCTGGCCACGGCATCGTCATCCATCTCAACAACCGGGGTGGAGGCACCCGCGGTTCCATCGTTTTGCGGATGGCTGCCCTGCTTGAGGGCGTCTTGCCTGCCCCTCTGGCCCAGCCGCTTGCGCCGGCGAAGGTCCGGGCCGTCCAGGGCCTCGAGATGACACCCGGCGTCCTCGCGCAGCATTTTGCGGGCCCTCTGCAGGCGGACCTTGGCCGTCGCCTCCGAAATCCCCAGCTCCGCCGCTATCGACTTATGGGAGAGGTCATACACGTCGCGCAGTACCACGACCTGACGAAGCCTCCACGGTAGCTCCCGCAGGGCCAGGGCCAGCGACGCCCGTTCGTCGCCAGCCGACGCGCAAGCCTCCGGGTCATGCTCGCGACGACCGTCGCACATCCTGGCTTCGTCGATCTTGTCCAGGTCCAGCTGGTCGTGGCGGCCGCGCCAAGAACGGCTCAACTGGTTGCTGGCACAGTTGGCCGTCACCCGGTAGAGCCAAGTCGAGAAGCGGGCCTCCCCCCGGAACCGGGGTAAGCCCCGGAAGGCACGCAGGTAAGTCTCCTGAGTTACGTCGAGAGCGTCTTCCTCATTGCCCGTGAGACGGAACGCCAAGGTGTAGGTGGTGGCCCAGGTCATGCGGACCAGGTCCTCGGAGGCGTGAACGTCGCCACGCCTGGCCGCGTCGACCAGGATCTTAAGGGCCGCCTCATCAGGGCCGCCACGGGCCAACGGCCTTACCTGGTCTCCTTGTGCACGGTATGCTGGCGGTCCCAGCGGCAGTACTTCCGCATCTCGATCCGGTCGCGGTCGTTTTGCTTGTTCTTGGTCGTGATGTAGTTGCGCCGCTTGCAGACATCGCAAGCCAACGTCACCTTGACTCGTTTCTCGTTCCTAGCCATGCTGCGCTGCTCCCTCCTCCCGGCTGCCCGAACGGGCTCTCGCCCACCAACGCTACAGCCTTCATCGGCCCGACCAGGGTAACCGGCTTCTGGTCGGCTCTGGTTTGGTAGCGGCGGTCGGACTCGAACCGACGACAACTCGATTATGAGCCGAGTGCTCTGCCAACTGAGCTACGCCGCCCTGCGGTTTGCAAAACAAGTGGAGCCCCCTGTCAGAATCGAACTGACGACACCAGCCTTACCATGGCTGTGCTCTACCGACTGAGCTAAGGGGGCAGTCCGGTAGGGACCGGTAGCCCGCCCAATAGTAGCGGCCCGGCTCGTTGAGGTGGGCGGCTGCACCTAGCCTGGCACCTATGACCGCTCCACCGTTCCGGTCCGCCCCGTCAATGCCGCGCGACCAGCGCCCCGGGAAACCGGTGGGCAACGACGCGGGTCGCGGGCGGGCCGCTCCGGCGCCCAGGCTCGTGGTGGCCCGCGCCGTTCACGCCGAGGGCATCCGTTCCATCTACAACCGGGCCATCGAAACGAGCACGGCCACATTCGAAATGACGCCCAAGACATTGCCCGAGCAGCTCGAGTGGATCGCCGAGCACTCGGGTGCCCACCCCGCCGTGGTGGCGGTCGACGATGGGGACAGCGTCTTCGGCTTCGGCTCCCTGTCGCCATACCGGCCCCGGCCTGCGTACAGCACCACGGTGGAGAACTCGGTGTACGTGGACGAGGCCTTCCAGCGCCGGGGGATCGGCCGGGCCATCCTGGAAGAGTTGGTGCGGCTGGCCGAGGCGCACGGCTTTCACGTCGTGATCGCCCGGATAGCCGGGGACAACGACGCCTCGGTGGCGCTGCACACGGCGTGCGGGTTTGAAATGGTGGGCGTCGAGCACGAGGTGGGGCGCAAGTTCGGCCGCTGGCTCGACGTCGTCTGCATGGAACGCCTTCTGTAGTGGAACTCAACGCTCTCCAGCAGCTCATGGCGGCGACCTACGGCGAACGGGACGCGGCGCGGGGCCGCCAGGCGGCGGTGGCGTGGTTGGCCGAGGAGCTCGGGGAACTCGCCCAGGCGGTGCGCAAGGGCTCCCCTGAGCAGCAACTGCACGAACTGGGCGACGTCCTCGCGTGGCTGGCCTCACTGGCCAACCAGCTCGGCCTGTCCCTGGAGGAGGCAGTCGGCCGCTATGCGGGGGGCTGCCCGTCGTGTGGCAGCGTGCCCTGCGACTGCCCTTGAGCTGCTGACGAAGCTTCGCGAGCTCTCAGGCTGCGACCGAGCCGCGCCGGAGGAGGGCTTCGGCTATCTGCACAGCGTTGAGCGCCGCCCCCTTGCGGAGGTTGTCCCCGGATATGAACATGGCCAGCCCGCGGCCGTCGGGCTCGGACATGTCTTGGCGCAGGCGTCCCACCAGGCAGTCGTCGATACCTGCGCAATGCAGGGGGGTGGGCACCTCCACCAGGCGCACGCCCGGGGCGCCCCGCAGCAACTGTCTGGCCTGCTCGGGGGCCAACGGGCCCTCGAAGCGGGCAAGCACGGACAGTGAATGCCCGGTGAAGACAGGCACCCTCACACAGGTCACGCCCACCGCCAGGTCAGGTATGTGCAGGATCTTGCGGCTCTCGTCGCGCAATTTGTGTTCTTCGTCGGTCTCGTCGTCGACCATCTTCCCCGCCAACGGCAGGACGTTGAAGGCGATGGGGCCGGGGAAGACTTCGGACGGGGGGTAACTGACGGCCGAACCGTCAAAGGTCAGAGCGGCCGCCTTTTCGCCGACGGCCTGGATCTGCAGGGCGAGCTCCTCCACTCCCCTCCGGCCCGCGCCCGATGTGGCCTGGTACGTCGACACCACCAGCCGGGTCAGCCCGGCCCGGTCGTGGAGCGGCTTGAGCACGGGCATACAGACCATGGTCGTGCAGTTGGGGTTGGCCACTATCCCTTTGGGTATCTGCGCCAGGTCGTCGTCGTTGACCTCAGGGACGACCAGGGGTACCTCGGGGTCCATCCGCCACGCCTTGGAATTGTCGATCACGATGGCCCCCGCTCCCGCCACCACGGGTGCCCATTGGACAGAGGCCGCCCCGCCCATGCTGAACAAGGCGATGTCGACGCCGCCGTGATCAGCTCGGGCGACGTCTTCGACCTCGGTCCCGTCCAGGACCTGACCGGCCGATCGCTCTGAGGCAAAAAGCCGCACGCGGCCCATCGGGAACCTGCGCTCCCGCAGCACTTGGCGCATGACCCCGCCCACCTGGCCGGTGGCGCCGTAAACACCCACAGTCAGCGCCATCAGAGGTTGCCCTCGCCTTCCAGCCCGAACGCCTTGTGCAGCGCCACGACTGACCGGTCGGCCATGTCCGCCCGGACGACACAAGTAAGCCTTATAGCCGACGTCGAGATCATTTCGATGTTTATCCCTTCTGCGGCCAGCACCTCGAACATGGTGGCCGAAACGCCGGGGTGCGTCCTCATCCCGGCCCCCACTATCGACACGGTAGCTATGTCGGGATCGGCGTGAACACCACGGGCGCCGATCTCGTCCTGCAAATTGGCCACGACCTCCCGGGCAATGCCGAGGTCGTCGTGCGGCACCGTGAAGGAGATGTCGGTGGTGCCTTGCACCGAGACGTTCTGCTCGATCATGTCCACGTTTACGAGATGGTCGGCCAGCGCCCGGAACAACCTGGCGGCAATACCGGGGCGGTCGGGTACCCCGGCCACGGTGAGCTTGGCCTCGGACTGGTCAGACACGACGGCGGATATGATCGCCTGCTCCATAGCATTGCCTTCCTGTTCGATCCAGGTGCCCGGTTCCCACGTGAAGCTCGACCGCACGTGCAGGCGCACCCCGTGGGTGCGGGCGAACTCCACCGACCTCATGGCCGGCTTGGGACAGCCGGCGGCGTTCATTTCCAACATCTCCTCGTAACTGACCTTGCTCAGGCGCCGCGCCCGCGGCACGACCCTGGGGTCGGCACTGAAGACGCCCGGGACATCCGTGTAGAGCTCACAGGCGTCGGCATCCAGGGCCTTGGCCAGAGCTACCGCCGTAGTGTCGGAGCCGCCCCGGCCCAGGAACGTGATCTCGTGATCGACGGAGACCCCCTGGGCGCCGCCCACGACGGGGACGCGGCCAGCCTGCAGCGCCGCTCGCAGCCGGTCTGGGCGCATCTCGACGATCTTGGCCTTGGTGTGCTCGCCGTTGGTCACGATGCCGGCCTGGCTGCCGGTAAAGCTGTCGGCAGGGACGCCGAGGTCGTGGAGGGCCATGCACAACAGAGCCATCGCCTTGCGCTCGCCCGCCGTGATCAACATGTCCATTTCCCGCCCCGGCAGCGTGCGGGACACCTTGGCCGCCACGTCGATAAGGTCATCGGTCTCGTGGCCCATGGCGGACACCACGACCACCGGCTGGTCCCCACGCCTGTGCGCCCGGGCCACGTAATCGGCGACGTTACGAATTCTCTCCGCGTCGGCGACAGAGGAACCTCCGAACTTCTGGACCAGCATCGCCACGGCTCCCCAGGCTACCAGGCCGCAGAGGGCGCCCGACCAGGCTGAACAGCAAGGTTGCTCCCCTTTCGACTACGCTGCGGCGCCGTGCCGTCAGATAAACGCATGCAGCAGCGGGCCAACAGGCACCGCATGGAACAGCTACGCCGGCAACAGTTCCAAAAGCGGCGCCGGCAGCGCTTTTTCATCGGGGGTGGGACCGCCGCCGTAGTGATAATCGTGGTCGCTGTACTCGCCGCCGTCCTTTCGGGGGGGTCAAAACCGAAGGTCGCGGCGCCGACGACGACCCTCGCCAAGACGACTCCGACTACCGCCGCACCTACCTCGACGACGGCGGCGCCCGTGTCCGTGCCCTTGATCGATGCGCCCGCCAAAGTGAGTTGCCCCAAGCTCAACGGCTCCTCGCCCCACTACACTCACTTCGCCGCCGCTCCGCCCATGTGCATAGACACGACCAAGCACTACACGGCGAAGATCGTCACCGACATCGGGACGATAACCGCTACGCTCACAGCCGCCCAGGACCCCGCCAGCGTCAACAACTTCGTCTTCCTGGCCGCCTACCATTTTTTTGACGGGACCGCATTCCACCGCGTGTGCACCGGGTTCGTCGACCAGGGAGGGGACCCCACCGGTACCGGGACCGGGGGGCCGGGTTACTCGTTCAACGGCGGGACCCCCAAAAGCGCCAGCGTCTACACCAACGGGGCGTTGGCCATGGCCAACTCCGGTAGCGCCAGCACCGACGGCAGCCAGTTCTTCATCGTGGTGGGCAACACCGGGCCCACCACCCTCACGGCCCTCTACAGCTACTTCGGCAATGTGACCGCGGGTCTGAGCGTCGTCAACGCCATCAACAAGGACGGCTCTTCGGCGGCGACGACGAACGACTCCTGCCCGCCGCGTGTGGTGCACAAGATCATCAAGGTGACCATCACCGAGTCCTGAGCGGGGGCTGGCCCCGGTCGGGCTACGCTCTCAGAACAAGGGTGTGCCGGGAAGCCTGGTCGGCGATCGGGAGACCGCGACCATGACCGACTTCAGCTTCGAGGCCAGCCGCCACCGGCCCGGGAGAAAGCTGCCCAGCTGGCGCTGGGAGGCCCTGAGGACGACCTTCTGGATGGCGCCGACGGTCATGGTGCTCATCGCCGGGGTGCTGTTCGTGGTGACCCTCGAGATCGATTGGGCGGCCTATAACCACCACGTCCATCTCCCGTTTTGGATCGAGTCCGGGAGCACGGACGCCGCCCGCGAGGTGCTCATCGCCATCGCCGCCGCCGTCATAACCGTGGTCGGCGTGGTGTTCTCCATCACCATCCTGGCCCTCACCCTGGCGTCACAGCAGTTCGGCCCCCGCATGATGCGCAACTTCGTGCGCGACCTCGGCAACCAGCTCACGTTGGGCACGTTCGTGGCCACCTTCGTCTACTCGGTGCTGGCGATGGTCGCCATCACGAGCGTTCCTCATCGTCCGGACTTCGTCCCCCATCTCTCGGTCGCCGTGGCCGAAGCTTTCATGCTGGTGGACCTGGCTGTCCTCATTTACTTCATCCATCACATCGCCAAGTCGATCCAGTTGCCCGAAGTGATCGCGGGCATAGCCCGGGACCTGCTAAAGGCCATCGACGCCGAGTTCCCCACTCCGGTAGGCGAGCTAACCCCTACCGGTGCGCCGGCGGCCGGGAACGACAGGCCCGTGAGCGAGCTGCTCCAGCTGCTCGACGAGCGGGGCGCGGCCGTGCTCGCCAGCACGAACGGCTACCTGCAGTTCGTCGGGTACGCGCAACTGGTCGCCATCGCGTCACGGTTGGACGCTGTCCTCCGTCTCAACCACCGACCGGGGCACTTCGTCGTAGCCGGGCGGCCCCTCGCCACCGTCTGGCCCCGGGGGGCGGCGGAGCAGGTCAGGCTGGCCCTGTCCGAGGCGCATGTGACCGGTCCGCACCGGACCCTGATGCAGGACCCGGTCTTCGCCATCGACCAGCTGGTGGAAATCGCCATAAGGGCCCTGTCGCCGGCCGTCAACGACACCTTTACCGCCCTCACCTGCATAGATTGGCTGTCCGCCGGGCTCAGCAGGCTTTCGGGGCGGGCACTCGTGGAGGCTGTCTACCGCGACGAGTTTGGCCGGGCGCGGCTCATTGCCTCCTCGCCGTCATACGCGCACATGGTCAATCGCTCCGTCGACAAGTTGCGCCAGGCGGCACGGGGAATGCCCGCGGTCATCATCCGCCTGCTTACCGCCCTCACGGTCGTGGCCGAACAGACCACCTCGGCCCATCAGCGGAGCGTCGTCCTCCGCCAGGGGGACATGGTCCTCCAAGCAGCAGAGGAGTCGGTGCCCGACGCCAGCGACCTGGCGGACATTCGCCTTCGTCACCAGCAATTACTGGACTGCTGCCAACGTGGGGACGAGCCGGCCCCGTCGAGCGCGGGCTGACCGCCCTTAGCCGCCAGCCTCCCCTAGGGCGTCTATGCCGTCCACTTGACCATTGAGCCAGATGGTCACCTTGCCCTCCCCGGCCACGCGCCAACGGCCGTCCGCGCCTCTCAGCAAGGCCGTGCGCTCGTCTATGGCGGCAATGCGCAGGCCACCGGAGGCGAGCTTCACCGTGCGGTGCGTCTTCTCCTCCGACCAGCTGGCGGCGTGGGGAAGCACGGCGAGCTGGGGCAGCAGACCGAGCCCGAGAGTGAGCGCCCCGCCTCGGGGGTCGACCATGGCGTCACCGAGCACCATGGCCCCGGCGGACGAACCGGCCACCACCGTCCCGTCTTTCCAGGCTTCGACCAGGGCGTCCCAGACTGCCGAAGCCTTGAGGACGGACCGGAGGTGAAGCACCGAACCCCCGGCCAGGTACACAAACTTGGCCGCTCGTACCGTCCCGGCGTTAGCGCGGTCCTCGGCATCGGCGCGGCGCAGGACCATGCACGCCTTGACCGACGCTCCCAGGGGGGCGAAGTAAGCCGCCGCCGTCTCGACCGCCCGCTCCGGGTGCCAGTAGGCCGCCGCCGTCGGGAGCACCACGACCTCTTTGCTCCCGGCCGCTCCCAGCAGCTCGGAATCGAAGACCTCACACCCGGCGGACCACTCCGCGCCGCCCACCAGGGCCAGTTCGCCCGGGAGCGCCGCGGCCCGGGCTGGGCCCACCGGTCCAGTGCTCTCCGGGAAGCTGCCGGAAAAGGGGGGTCGTGGGTCGTAAGTCATCCGCGGGCCCAGTATTGCACGGGGGGACGACCCACGGCACAGGCAAGCACGTCACAGGCGGTGCGGCCCCACCGGACGGACGTACGCCCGGTGGAGCCGTCACCGCTCATGTGGTCGGAGCCGGCATCGATCCGGCGACCTCGCACTTTTCAGGCGCGCGCTCTACCGACTGAGCTATCCGACCGCGGACCTGACGGGATTTGAACCCGCGGCCTCCGGCTTGACAGGCCGGCGTGCACTCCAAGCTGCACCACAGGTCCCAGTTGCACTGGTGCACCGCCTTGTCCAACTTTGGCCTGACGGTGCGAGACAGTATAGAACGTGCTGACCGGTGGTGCTACCGACCGCACTCCGGAGGCTGAGTAGGGTGATGAGGAGACTACGTGGGGCATCGTGGCGACCGGGGGGGCCGACGAGTGAACAAGCGCGTCACCCTGCTCGCTTCAGCGGCGTTGCTCGGCTCCGCCAGCCTTGTGCTGTCCACGCTGACGCCACCCACGTTGACGCCACCCACGTTCACGGCTCCGGCGGCGGCGGCGGCGCTGTCGCATGTGGCCTCGGCGCCCGAGGGTCTGGGGGCCATGGTCCGACTGGCAGGCGTCAGCACGCCGACCCCCGGCCTGTTCGGGGCGAAGGTGCTTGGCCGGGCGCTGCCCTCCTCGGCCCTGCAACTCGAGATCTACCTTCAACCCTACGATCCCAGCGCGCTGGGGGCCCTGGCTGAGGCGGTGTCGTCACCGGGCGACGCTGTGTACCACCACTTCTTGAGCGTCCCCGGGTTCGCCGAGCGCTTCGGTGCTCCCCCCTCCCGGGTCACCGCCCTCGACGGGTACCTGAAGGCGCAGGGCCTCCGGGTCGGCCCGCTGGCCGGCGACCACCTGGCGCAGTCGGTTACCGGCTCTGCCGCCGACCTGGACAGGGCGTTCGGGACGGCTCTGGTCAGGCTGCGCACGGCCCAAGGTGATGATGTCGTCGGCTCTACCCTGGCCCCCAGCTTGCCCGCCCACCTAGCCGGCGCGGTCAGCTTCGTAGATGGTCTCGAACCCTGGGTCGACCAGGTCAGCAACCTGGTGCGGTTCCCGACCCCCCCGAGGCTGGCCCGGACGGGGCGGGGACAGGAGGGGGCCGAGCAAGTGAACGTAGGGTGCAGCGGGATGGCCGACGCCGGGCTCACCCCAGCTCAGCTGGCATCGGTCTACCGCTTCAACGGCTTCTACGGCCGGGGCGACGAGGGGCAGGGCGAGACCATCGGGCTGATCGAGTACGCCCTGGCCGATGAGCAGGCCGTCTCGGGTTACGAGGCCTGTACCGGCGCCTCGCTCACGGTCGAGTACGTCCCTACCGGCTCCCCGCCCAAGCAGACCAACGCCGAAGTCGCGGCCGACATCGAGGTGGTGGCCGCCCTGGCCCCCAAGGCCACGGTCGTCGTCTACGAGTCCAACCAGGCCGGCACCGGTCTCGGACCGTGGCAGCTGGCCGTTTCGGGCACGGCGGCCGGAGGGCTGCCCGACGTCATCTCCTCGTCCTGGGACTCGTGCGAGCCGGACACGGGCCTGGGCAGTTCGTACTACGAGTCCGAGGAGGCTCTGTACGAGGAGGCCGCCACCCAGGGCCAGACCGTGCTGGTCGCCTCGGGCGACAACGGCTCGGAGGCATGCGTGCCGGACTCGGACAGCGACGCCCTGGCCGTCAACGATCCCGCTTCAGCCCCCATGGTCACGGCCGTGGGCGGTACGGCCAGTGACGCCGCCGACGGCCCTCAGTACGTCTGGAACAGCCGCGAGGCCACCTCCTCCAACTGCCTCGGCACGGGCTGCAGCGTCAGTGGCGCCAGCGGCGGGGGGACCAGCACGATTTGGCCCCGGCCCACTTACCAGCCCTCCTCCCTGGCCCAGGCGGCCGCGTGCAACCTGGGGGTGGTGGGCTGCCGGGAACTACCTGACGTGTCGGCCTTGGCGGGCGACCCTTACTCCCAGTACTGCTCGGCCCGGGCCTGCGGTGGCATCGGCAACTGGGTCGGTTTCGGCGGCACGAGCCTGGCGGCACCGTCCTGGGGAGCGGCCGTACTACTCACGGAGCCAGCCTGTCCGACCAAGATCGGCTTCCTCAACCCGCTCTTGTACAGCGAGCCCGGCACCCTCACCGGTGCCATCACCTCAGGGGACAATGACCTCACCGGGACCAACAACGGCCTGTACCCCGCTTCGCCCTCGGGCGGGTTCTCGATGGCCACCGGGCTCGGCTATCTCGGCGGCCAGGATCTGACCGGAGGCGCCTTGTGCGGGCCTTCCGCGGGCCCGACCGGTAGCCGTACCTCGACGGGCCCGCCGGGCGGTGTGGCCCCGACCGGCGCCCACGGGTCACCGCCGGCGGCCCGGGCATGCGCCCTGCCGGCCGACGTGGCTGTCTCGGGCACCCTCCGGGCACTGGCGGCGGAAGAAGGGACGGACCGCTGTGCCGGGTACTGGGTCGTCACCAGCACGGGCCACGTCGCTGCGTTCGGCAGCGCCGTCGTCTACAGCCCCCAAAGTTCCGCCCGGCCAAAGGTGCCGATCGTGGCCATCGCCGCCACGCGCGACTACCGGGGCTACTGGCTGCTCGGCTCGGACGGCTCGGTGTTCGCTTTTGGCGACGCCACCTCCTTCGGCCCCCGCCACAGCCTGCACCTGAAGTCTCCTGCGGTCGGGATGGCAGTCACCCCGGACGGCAACGGCTACTGGGTGGTGGCCCGGGACGGCGGCGTGTTCGCCTACGGCGACGCCCACTTCTACGGCTCGATGGGCGATAAGCCCCTGAACAAGCCGGTGATCGGGATAGCGGCAACGGCCACCGGCCACGGGTACTGGCTGGTTGCCTCCGATGGGGGCCTGTTCTCGTTCGGCGACGCTGCTTTCCACGGGTCCATGGCCGGCACCCGCCTCAACAGCCCCATCGTGGGCATCACGGTCGGGGCCCGGGGCGACGGCTACCGCTTGGTCGCCGGCGACGGCGGCATCTTCTCCTTCTCAGCGCCCTTCTACGGGAGCTTGGGGGCGGCCCCGTCCTCAGCGCCCATCACGTCCATGGCCGCCAGCGTGGACGGCCATGGCTATTATCTGCTCGATGCGGCCGGGCACGTCTATGCCTACGGCGACGCTCCGTACCTCGGCAACGTCGTCCCCGGGCCTCTGCCCGGTACACCACATTGAGCGTTACGGCCCGGTCCGAGTAGGTTTCCCGGGGTGATCAGGGTCGGGGTCGTCGGGGACTACGACCCTGGGAACGAGACCCACCAAGCGACCGACGCCGCCTTCGTCCATGCCTCGGCCGCCCTCGGCGTGCCGGCCATGGGCACCTGGACCGGCACGGACCAGCTCGCCGTCGGCGCCACCCACCTCCTCGAGCACTTCGACTGCCTACTCATCGCACCGGCCAGCCCCTACGTCAGTACCGAAGGCGCCCTCGCCGCCATCCGTTATGCACGGGAGGCCGACATCCCCGTCCTCGGCACCTGCGGCGGGTTCCAGCACATGGTCCTGGAGGTGGCTCGCGACGTGCTCGGGTACCGGGACGCGGGCCACGCCGAGCTCGACCCCGAAGGCGAGCGGCTGGTCATAACGCCACTCTCCTGTTCGCTGAAGGGACAAGCGATGCCCGTGACCCTCGTCGAAGGGTCCGTCGTCGCTGCCGCCTACGGACGGGAGCAGACCACCGAGCGCTACTACTGCGACTTCGGGCTCAACCCGGCCTACGTCGACGACCTCGCCGGCGCCGGGCTCGTGGTCACCGGCACCGGGCCCGAGGGCGAGCCCCGGGTGGTCGAAGCACCGGGCCATCGGTTTTTTGTAGGCACTCTCTTCGTTCCTCAGAGCCTGAGCAGCCCCGCCTCGCCCGCCCCGCTAGTAACGGCCCTTCTGGCCGCCACCAACCGATGAGCTGCCCCTGGGAGGCCGCACCATGAGCTATGGGACCGACAGCGGCCCGGGATGGCCGCAAAAGCCGTGGGTGGGGGTCAACTTCTGGTCCCGCCAGGGTGGCCCGCGCATGTGGGCCCGTTACGACCGGGACGTGGTCCGCCAGGAACTTGAGGTGCTGGCCGAGCACGGCTGCACGCTGACACGGTCGTTTTGCTACTGGCCCGACTTCGTCCCCAGCCCCGAAGTCCTCGACGAGGACGTCATGGACCGCTTCGTCGATTTTCTGGACCTGCACCAGCAGGCGGGCATGGGCACCATCCCCACCTTCATCGTCGGCCACATGTCCGGCGCCAACTGGGACCCGGTATGGCGGGGCGGCCGGGACCTGTACCGCGACGTGTGGTTGGTGGCCCAACAAGCGTGGTACGTCGCCGAAGTCGCCCGCCGGACGGCCGGGCACCCGGCCGTCGTGGCTTGGCTGCTGACCAACGAAATGCCCATCTACGGGCGGGACGGGGACCAAGAGTCGGTCACGTCCTGGGCCCGCCTACTCGTCCAGGCCTTGCGTTCGGCCGGTGCCCGCCAACCCGTCAGCGTGGGCGACGGAGCCTGGGGGACCGAGACCAGCGGCAACGACAATGGATTTTCGCTGCGCCGGCTGGCCCCCCTGGTGGACTTCATCGGGCCCCACACCTACCCGATGTCCGATGACCCGGTCCGCCAGATTATGGCGCCTGCCTTCCACTGTGAGATGTGCGGTTCTTTCGGCAAGCCCGTCATCCTGGAGGAGTTCGGGCTCTCGTCGGACTTCGTCTCGCCCGACAACGCCGCCCACTACTACCGCCAGGTGCTGCATTCGAGCCTCGTGGCCGGCGCTCGGGGCTGGCTGGCCTGGAACAACTGCGACTATGACAACCTGGCCGAGCAGGAGCCGTACAGCCACCACGCCTTCGAAATGCATTTCGGCGTCACCGACTCGGCCGGGCGTCCCAAGCCTCAGCTCGACGAGCTGGCTCGGTTCTCCTCCCTGGTCCACGAACTGACCGCGGCGGGTTGGGAGCGCGTAGCCGGCGAGGTGGCGCTCTGGGCCCCGGAGCTGTTCGAGCACGACGAGCCCTCCTGGTCGTACATCTACCGGGCCGACATCCACCCCAACATGTACCAGTCGTACATCGCTGCCCGGGAAGCCGACCTTCCCGTAGCCGTGGTCCGCGAGCGGGACATGGTCGTCGACGGGGCCCCTCCGGCCCCGGCCAAGCTCTACCTGCTCCCTTGCGCCAAGCTCGTCACCGCTCCGGGGATGAAGCTGGCGATGCGGCTGGCCGAAGAGGGCGCCACCGTGTTCGCCTCCTATTTCGCCGGCAGCCAGGCCGGCCAACGCGGCCCCTGGATGCCCTGGCTGGAACGGGCCTTCGGCGTCAGGCACCACCTTCGCTACGGTCTGGCCGACCCTATCGAGGACGCCGAGGTCACCTTCGAGATGGTGGCCGACCTGGGTGAGCTGCTGACCGGCACCACCCTCAGTTTCCCTGTCGGCGGCAGTGCCAATGCCCGCGCCTACCTCCCAGCAGAGCCCGACGGTGCCCAAATACTGGCCGTCGACGGCCATGGCCGCCCGGCCCTGTTGCGCCACCAAACGGGCAAAGGGGCCATGGTGCTGTGCACGTACCCTATAGAGCACATGGCCAGCGAACGGCCCCGGGCCAACCCAGAGGCGACCTGGCGGCTGTACTCGGCCCTGGCCACCGCCGCCGGTGTGAGCCGGCCCCTGCGGGCCGCAGACCCGAGGGTAAGCCTGGGGAGGCTCAAGGTCGGCGAAACAGACGCCTTCGTGGCCCTCAACCTCTCCGCCGACGATGTGAGCGTCGACCTGCTGAGCGACGGCCGGTCCATCCTCTCGGCCGAGGGCGCCAGCGTCGGACGCCTGGCCCTCGCGCCCTACGAGGTGGCCGTGCTCTACCTGGACGGCACCGTCCGTTAGGGCGGGCTCCTCTGGGGCCTCAGCCCTTCAGGTCGTTCAGGAGGCCGAGAAGCTCGTCGGCGGTCATGCTCCCGGGGGCGACCCGCTCGTACGCCATACGGTTAGCCGTGTCCTGCAACAGGACATTTACCGGCGTGGGCACCCCGTGGAGGCGTCCCAGCAGGACGATCTCCCCGTTTAGGTAATCGGACTCGATCGTCCGCTGGCCCCGGGCCAGGCTCTGCCACGACGAACTACCGCCCCGGGGGTAACCGCTGACGTCGTCGCCCGGGTTGAGGCGGTTACCCCGCCGTGCCCGGTCCTCGTCCACGGTGACGTGCTCGATCCCGGCCGCCTTCAGGCAGGCCTCACCTTCTTCCCACGCCAGTTGCGCCAGGCGGGTGTCCCGGTGGCCCGGCCCGCAAATGGCGTCGACGGCGTTGCCGAGGTTCCGGAGCAGCTTGGTGTACTTCCAGCGCATGATGTCGGGCCGGACGACCGACTCTATGGTGCTCTCGGACAGTGCCACCGCCACCTGCTCGGCGACGCTGTCAACACCCGACGGGTAACAGCCGATGTCGAGCAGCGCGGTTATAGGCGAAGAGCTCGCCACCACGACCCCGGGCTCGAGGTGACTGGCGGGGCACATGACGCAGATGCCGTAGACATGGGCGAACCGGCGCAGGGCCGTGGGCTCGTTGGCCACCCCGTTTTGCACGCAGACGACTGCGACCGACTTCGGGGCTGAGGCGCTCAACTGGCGCAGGGCCACGTCGGTGTCCTGGCTCTTCACGGCCAGGAGGACCACGTCGTCCTCCTGCCAGTCGACGTGCTGGGGCGACCCCTGCACGGGGACGGGCAGGACGACCACACCGGTGGCGGACGCCACAGTCAGGCCGCTACTGGCGATCGTCCGGCCGTGCTCCCCCTGGGCGACGAGGACGACCTCGTGGCCATGCTCGAACAACCGGCCCCCGACCACGCCGCCTACCGCACCTGCTCCTACCACGACGAAACGCATACTTCAGCCTCGCACTTCAGCGGCCTTGTACGTCAGCCGGCGATCGAATGCTCCTTGGCGAACTCAACCAGTTCGGAAACATAGCCGAACGCCATGGCCGTCACCGTATCGGCCGCACCGTAGTAAATGGCCAATCGTTGCGTCGCCTCGTCGCAGAGCATGGCGCACGGGAACACGACATTGGCTACGTCGCCCACGCATTCGTAGGGGGCTTGGGGCGACAGGACGTAAGGCGCGGCGCGGGCCAGGACCTTCCAGGGTTCGTCGAGGTCGAGGAGGGCGACGCCGGCGCTGTACACGTACCCGTTGCAGGATGTGAGGACCCCGTGGTAAACGAGCAGCCAGCCCTCGGACGTCTCGATCGGGACCGGGCCCCCGCCGACCTTGGTCGCCTGCCACGAGTTGGCCACAGGGCTCATCACATGACGGTGCCGGCCCCAAAAGCACATGTCCGGGCTTTCGCTGTAGAAGACGTCACCGAAGGGCGTATGGCCGTTGTCCGAGGGGCGGGAGAGCATGGCGAAGCGGCCGTTGACCTTGCGCGGGAAGAGCACCCCGTTGCGATTGAACGGCAGGTAGGCGTTCTCCCCTTGGTGGAAGTGCACGAAGTCGTCCGTCCAAGCCACCCCGATAGTGGGCCCGTGGTAGCCGTTGCACCAGGTCACGTAGTAGCGGTCGTCGATGCGGACGACCCGGGGGTCATAGCCGTACACGAAGTTGCCGATCTCAGGGTCCTGGCACACGAACTCGAGGGGCTCGGGGGTGATGTCCCAGCGCAGGCCATCGTCCGAAAAGCCTGTGTGCAGCTCCATCCGCCGTGTCCGGTCGTCACAGCGAAAGACGCCGGCGAAGCCGTCCCCGAAGGGGACGACGGCGCTGTTGAAGATACTGTTCGCCGTCGGGATGAGGTCCCTAGGTACCACGGGGTTGCGAGAGTAACGCCACAACGGCCCATTGGCACCGGGAGGCCGGTCTTCCCACGGGATGTTGGGCAGCTCTTGCTGGCCGAGGATCTTGACTGTTGTCATTTGCTGCTTGCCTTACTCTTCGACGGCCACGAAGTGGCCTGGTTCGAACTGGACGAGCGCGGGAGGAGCGTTGTTGGCCAGCACGGTGGCCACGCTGGGGCCCCCTCGGACGCGGAAGCGAGAGCGCCAGGGCTGGTCCTCCAGCTCCATGAGGCTCGGACGGGGGCCGGTCGGGACCGGCGGGGGGCCCGCCTTGCGGGGGTGAAGCCCGCTCTTGGAGTACCGCTGGCTTTGCCCCCCACCCGAGGAGGCGTCAGCCCCGAAAGTCGAGACCTGCGCCCCGGTCATGCCGGCCCCCGAGCCCTTGGCCCCTCCCGCCCCCAGGCCGTCGGCCGCATTCCGTTCGGCATCAGCGGCCTGCCATCTCCGGTGCAGCTGGGGGACGGCGGTGAGCAGGTGCCGGGTATAGGGGTGCTGGGGGTGGCCGAACACCTTCTCCGTGTCACCCATCTCGACCACGGCGCCGTAGCGGAGGATGACGGTACGGTCGCTGATGTAGTTGCCTAACGAGAGGTCGTGGGTGATAAAAAGCACCGCCAGGCCCTTGCGCTTCAGCGCCACCAGCATGTTGAGCACGTCTACCCGGGTAGAAGCGTCGAGCATGCTGATGATCTCATCGGCGATGAGAAGTTTGACGTCCAGCAGCAATGCCCTGGCCACCAGGAGGCGCTGCTGCTGCCCGCCCGAAAGCTGGTGGGGGAACTTGTTTATGACGTCGGCGGGGTTGAGGGCGACCGTCTCCAGGGCTGCTTGCACCTTTTCGTCCCATTGTTGCTGGGAAAGGTGGCCGAAGTACTCTTGGCGCACGAGCTCGAAGACCCGGTCCGCCTTGTAAAGCGGGTTGTAGGAGCTGAAAGGATCCTGGAAGACCCCCTGCACATTGCGGTAGTAGTCGTGCAACTGGCTCGGCTTCAGCCCGAGGATGTCAGTCCCGTCGAACAGGACGCGACCGCCCGAGGCTGACAGCAAGCGGAGGATTATCTTGCCCAGGGTCGATTTCCCGCTCCCGCTCTCACCGATGAGCGACACGACCTCACCCTGGTCGATGTTGAAGCTGACCTGGCGCAGAGCCGGCTTCATGCCGCCGCCAAAAGTGCCCGACTTGTAAACTTTGGAAAGCTTGTCGATCTCCAACATGCTCACCGAGCGGCCTCCTGGACCTGCAGGGCGCCTTCGGAGGCGACCTCTTCCTCTGCCTTCCAGCACGCCACGTGATGGCCCGGCCGCAGTTCGATAAAAGGCGGGTCCTCGGCGCACTTTTCGAACGCGAAGGGGCAACGGTCCCGGAACCGGCACCCTGAAGGCGGGCTCAGGAGCGAAGGCGGGCGCCCAGGGATCCCGGTCAGGGCGGCGTCCTCGTAACGAACGCCTACCTCGGGCAGCGACGCCAGGAGACGTTGCGTGTAGGGGTGGAGAGGGTGTTCGATTATCGTGGCCGCACCCGCCTTTTCGGCCAGCTTGCCCGCGTACATGATGAGGATACTGTCTGCTATCTGGGCCAGGATCGACAGGTCGTGAGTGATGACGATCATGCTCTTTACGAAGCCCCGGTCCCGGAACTCCATCAACATCTCGCCGACCGCCCGCTGGGTGGAGACGTCCAAGGCAGAGGTCACCTCGTCGGCGATCAGGAGAGACGGGTTGAGCAGGGTCGAGATGACCATGGTGACGCGCTGGCGCATGCCACCGGACAGTTCGAACGGGTACCTCTCCAGGACATCGTCCGGCAGCCCGACCAAGGCGATGCGGCGCTGGAACTCCTCGCGGACGGAGCTGAAGCGGACGCCCCGGGACTTGAGGAGGTCGCTCGCCATCCGGCCGACCCTCCTCGTGGGGTTGAGCGCGCTCATGGCGTACTGCGGGATGATCGAAACGGCCCGCAAGCGGAAGTGGTTCATGGCCCGGCTGTCCGAAATGGGCAGGGGGCGCCCGTCGAGCTCCACCGTCCCGCCGGTGACCTTCATACGCCCTTCCATGAAGATCAAGCTGTTGCCCAGGGTCGACTTGCCGCAACCGGACTCGCCGGCCAGGCCCATGATCTCGCCGTCGGCGATGCTGAGACTGACGCGGTCCACCGCCTGCACGTCCCCGCGCAGGCTCTGGTAGGCGACGCTGAGGTCTTCTATCTTGAGGCTCACAGCTCCCTCAACTTCGGGTTGAAGACTTCGTCGAGCCCCACGTTGGAGATGTACAACGCCGCCACGATGAGGGTCATCACCAAGCCGGGCGGTATAAACCACCACCACATATGGAGCGTGAGGCCGCTCCACAGCTCCGCCTTGTTCATCATGTCGCCCAGCGACACTCCGTTGGTCGGCCCGAGGCCGAGGAAGTCGTAGCTGACGGCCAGGAGCATGGACCCGGCGAACAGCAGGATGAACACCAGCAACAGGTAGGACGCCATGTTGGGGGCGATGTCCTTGATCACTATGCTGGGCCCCCGCTTGCCCGACATCCGGGCCAGGTCCACGAAGTCGCGGTCGCGCAGGGTGAAGGTCTGCGCCCTCACGGCCCTGGCCACCCAAGGCCACGAGGTGGCGCCGATGAAAACGCCCTCGAAGAAAACACTGTGGGTCTTGAAGTAAGCACCGATCACCAGCAATAGGACCAGGGCCGGCATCATGATCACGATGTTGGTGAACATCTGCAAGATCTCGTCCAGAAAGCCCCCCCGCCATCCGGCGGAGAAACCTACCGCCAGACCGATCAGACCGGCGAAGAGAGCCCCCAGGAACCCGACCATGTAACTGTCACGGAGGCTGTACAACAGCACCGAGAAGACATCCTCACCGAAGTAGGTCGTCCCCAGGAGATGGTGGATGGAGGGGTGCAGGAAAGGCGGGGCCACGAACTGCTGGTCGCCGTAAGGAGCGAGCCACGGCCCGAAGATGGCGGCCAGGACGAAAACGACTTCGACTGTGAACCCGAGCATGAACTTCTTGTTGCGCACCGCGAAGTACACGAACTCGAAGCGGCGGCGCCCCGTGTAATGGACACCGGTCGAGGGCATGCTCGTCCCCCCTGCCGCCGGCCCGGGGGCGTCGGCCTGCCGGTCACCTGGCCCCGCCGGCGACGCTCCCGCCAGGACGTCCTTCCCCGGTGATTGTTGTCCCAAGCTCATGCCTGCGCTCCCTGCATGCTGAGGCGGGTCCTCGGGTCGACCATCACATAAACGATGTCAATAATGAAGTTGGCGATGAGCACGCCGAGGATGATGAACAAGAATATCCCTTGTAACAAAAAGAAGTCCTGGTCGGTCACGGCCAGGTAGATAAGGTGGCCGAGGCCGGGGTACTGGAACACCTCCTCGGTGACGATGTTGCCACCGATCACCGTGCCCAGGGATATGGCCAGGCCCGAAAGCTGGGGCAGGACAGCGTTGCGGTACGCGTACCTGCGCACGAGGTGCTGGGTAGCGCCAAGGGAGCGGAGGTACCGGGCATAGTCGGTCTCCAGCTCATATATGACGAGGTTCCTCATCCCGATGGCCCACCCACCGAAGCTCACCAGGAACACGGTCAGGAAAGGCAGGAACCAGTGGTAGGCGAGGCTGACCACGAAGCTCCAGCTCCAATTGGGGACCATGCTCTCGGAGTACCCGCCGGATATGGGGAACCACCGGGTCACGGCACCCAGGTAAAAGGCGGCGGCCAGCGCCAGCCAGGGGTAGGGCGAGGCCTGGAAGAGGTAACCGACAGGAAGGACCGTGTTATCGAGCAGCTTGCGCCGTGCTGCCGCCGCTCCGATCCGGTTGCCGAGAAAATAGCTCAAAAGTATTGCCGGCACCAACAACGCCAGGGTGTAGGGGACGGCGGCCAAGATGACGCTGCGCACGGTCGCCGGGTAAGCGTAGATGCTCACGCCCAGGTTGCCGTGGAAAATGTTGTCCCAGTACTGCCAGTACTGCTGCCAAAGGGGCACGTTCAGCCCGAATGCCTTGGCAAAGGTCTTGTACAAGGCCGTCCACGAGCCTGGGGCCAGGGTCGAGAACTTGTCGACGTACACCGCTACGGGGTCGCCCGGGACCAGGCGCGGTATCAACCAGTCGACCGTAACCCCGACAAAAAAGGCCAGTACGTACGTGACCAGCTTTCGGGTGAGATAACGCCTCACCTTGTCACTCCTCCACATCCTGCTAAGGCCAGCGGCCCACCGCCAAGTGTAGAAGGCGGTGGGCCGGCTGTCAGGTTTCTAGGACCAGCTATTTGGGCTGAATTTGGCCTTACGCAGGCTTGAGCTGGGCCAGGCCCAGGACCGTGGTCATGGCTCCCAGCCATCCGGCCCACATGACCGGCGTGTAGCGGTCGCTGGGGTTGGTGTTGGAGGGGTAGTTGGTCCACACGGTGGTTTGGCCCTGGAACCAGGCCCCGTTGTACCACAGGGGCACCTCAGGCAGCTGCTGGAGGAACCGGGTCTCGACCTGGCTGTAGATCTTGTCCAGCGCCGCGGTGTTGCTGGTCGGAGTGGTCGCAGCCTTCTCCACGAGGGCCCACGCCGCCGGGTCGCTGAAGCGCTCGACGTTGAGCTCGGCGCTCTGGCTCTTCGCTATCGGGAGCTGGTAGACACGGTCGAAGTAGCTATAGGGCGTGGCGTCGGGACCGGCGTTGTTGTCGATCATCATGTCGTAGTTGCCACTGGCCTCATCGGCGGTGCGGTCGTTGGACGACGGGTAGATCGGGCTGACATTGATGCCGACCTTGTTGAGCTGCTGGGAGATGATCTGGATGGCAGCCATCCAGTCGGTCCACCCGTCCGGCACCTCGAGGGTGAGCTTCTGTCCCTTGTAGCCGGCTTCCTTGAGGAGGGTCTTGGCCATGCTCGGGTTGTAGCTGAAGCCGTACTGCTTGACAACGCTCGAGTTGACATAAGAGTCCAGGTTCGGCAAGAGCCCAGTCGGGTTGGCCGCCTTGACTATCCCGGTGTAGACGCCGCTCACGACCGACTGCGGGTTGATGGCCTCAGCCACCGCATGGCGGAAGTCGGCGTTGTTCATCGGGGCTTTGGTGGTGTTCATCTCCAGCCAAGCGGTGTTGGCCGAGAGCATGTAGGGCGAATCCTTGTAGAAGGTCCGCAAGCCATAGCCGCCGGTGCCGTGGAGGCCGCTGATAAGGCTGGAGATCCCGGGGAGGAAGTTGTTGCTCCAGTCGATCTGGTTGCTCACAAGGTTGGACAGCTCGACGTTGTTGGAAGCATTTACCTGGTCGCAGAGGTACTTGAAGGAGAACGACAGGTGCAGCTGGCTAAGCCCCCACCAATTGGGGTTGAGCTGGTAGCAGGCCTGCGTGGACCCGGAGCCGGTCGTCGAGGCGATGAGGCTCATCGGGCCGGTGCTGACGGGGGACAGGTTGGCGCTGGTCACCTGGTCGGCGGCCGACAGGGTCGACCACACTTCCTTGGGCAGCACGGGCTGGTTCCACAGGTAGCGCTGCCACGCCGTGTAGGGCGGCGGGCTGGTGAAGTTCACCGTAACCGTGTTGCCACTGGAAGTCACGCTCTGGATGAACTGGCCCAGGTTGCTGTAGGGCACGGCCGGGTTGGTCTTGGCCAGGCTTATCGAGTAGGCGACATCGGCCCCGGTGAGAGGAGTGCCATCGCTCCACTTAACGCCATTGCGGACGGCGATGGTGTAGGTGCTACCGCTCCACGTGCCGCTCGTCGCCAACCAGGGCATATAGCTGTTGGTGATGGGGTTGTAGAGGTAGAGAGGCTCGTAGAGCAGCCCCATGGTGCCGGTGTAATAGTTGCCGGTGTTGAGGGGGTTGAAGTTGGTGGGGGGGCCGTATTCGGTCCCGCTGGTGTAGAGCGTCTCGTTGCGCGGGAAACTGACTGCATTGGCCACCTTGGCGGCGGAAGCCGTACCCGTGCTTACGAAACTCAACAAGGGCAGCGCTAGCGCGGCCGCAGTAAAGACGGTGCCACAGCGGACAACCATCTTCTTTTTGCTTGTCACCATATTGTCAGTGCTCCTTATCTTGGTACTTGGCCCGAAATAGGGCCGCGCTACACCCAGCCCATCGGGCCGGTTGTCTTTTTCGCTCCAGGTACTACTGGATCTGCATTTGGGAGTTTCGGTAGATCTGGTTACGCGTAGGACTGCGGCCCGTCGGCCGCACGAGAAGGAACGGCACATGGCGCCAGGGGACGGGTGGGGCCTTACTGGCGAGAAGTCGTACCGACGGCCGCGAACCAGCCTCGGCCACCCATTGCACCCCCTTGTGCAGTCTCTGTCGTTGAACCGGTTAAGACCGTACGGCAAGTACGTTAAGCACGGCGGCCGGAGGAGTCAAGTCACTTTGCTGTTTTTCGCAAAAAAGCTGCTGACCAGCGCCTTTAGCCCGCCATCAATGACCCGCAAATCCAGGGCAGGTCAAGACGAGGCCATGGTGCGGGCGTCGCTCCTAGGCGGGGACTGCGGCCGTGCTGGCCCGAGGGACCAGTGCGGTGGGCTCTTCCTCCGCCGGCGGCACGGGCCGGCCCTCGAGCAGGTCGAGCAGGGCGCACGCGGCGCGCGCCCCGTAGGCTTCCACGTCGCGGGCGCAGGCGGTGAGCGAAGGCCGCACCACCTCGCACAGGATGGAGTCGTCGAAGGACACGACCGACAGCTCGTTGGGTACCACGATGCCCAACTCCTGGGCCACGCCCAGGCCGGCCACGGCCATGATGTCGTTGTCGTAGATGATGGCCGTGGGCCGGCGTTTTGCGGCCAGGAGCTTCCGGGTGGCGTCCGCCCCGGCCGAGCTGGTGTAGTCCGTGGGCAGCACCCGACCGCTGGCGCCCGCCTCCGCCAATGCCTCCTCGAGCACGTCGTTGCGGACCTTCGTGCAGGCGAAAGCGTTGGACCCGGCCACCCGGTCGATGCGGGTATGGCCCAGAGCCACCAGGTGGTCGACGATCTGACGTATGCCGGAGGTGTCGTTGCCGGGGAAATAAGGCACCGTGCCCGTCGCTCCCGGTCCCCCGACGATCACGGCCGGGAGGTGGAGCTGCTCCACTTGAGGCACCCTGGGGTCATCCACCCGGAGGTCCACGAGGAGCACGCCGTCCACGTGCCGCTCGGCCCACCAGCGCCGCAGCGCCACCGCCTCCGCTTCAACGTCCTCGACGATCTGCAGCATGAGCGATATCTGGCGAGCCGACAACTCAGCCTCGATCCCGGACAGCAGCTTGGAGAAGAACGGCTCGTAGGCCAGGGTGCGGGCCGGCCGGGCCAAGGCCAGGCCGCACGCCCCTGAACGCGACGCAGACAGGGCACGGGCGGCCCGGTTGGGCTGCCAGCCCGCCTCGGCGGCGACGGCGAGGATGCGCTGGCGGGTCGGTTCGGACAGGCCCGGGTTCCCGTTTAATGCGTACGAAACCGAGCCCTTCGAGACGCCGGCTCGCTCCGCTATGTCCGCGATGGTCGGCCTACGTGGGCCCAACTGCCTGCGTGGCACAGCCTGTTCTCCCTAGTCCCTGGTGGCGCTCACTTTACAGAAGTGGCTTGGGCGCCTCAAAGCGAGCGGCCTATTCCCACTCGATCGTGCCAGGCGGCTTGCTCGTTATGTCGAGCACGACACGGTTTATTTCGTTTACCTCATTGGTAATTCGCGTCGAGACCCGCGCCAGTACGTCGTAGGGGAGGCGGGAAAAGTCGGCGGTCATGGCGTCCTCACTGCTCACCGGCCGTAATACCACAGGATGACCGTAGGTCCGCCCGTCGCCCTGCACCCCGACACTGCGCACATCGGCCAGCAGGACGACCGGGCACTGCCAAATCTCGCGGTCCAGACCGGCCCGGGAAAGCTCCTCGCGCACGATGGCGTCCGCTTGGCGCAGGACGCGCAGGCGTTCCTCGGTGACGGCCCCTACGATCCTTATGGCCAGGCCCGGCCCGGGGAAGGGCTGGCGCCAAACGAGATCCTTGGGCAACCCAAGCTCTTCGCCGACGGCCCGGACCTCGTCCTTGAACAAACTGCGCAGGGGCTCGACGAGCTCGAAACGCAGGTCGTCGGGCAGGCCCCCCACATTGTGGTGGCTCTTGATGTTGGCGGCCCCCTCGCCTCCCCCCGACTCGACGACGTCCGGGTAGAGGGTGCCCTGCACGAGGAACCTCACTTCACCGGCATGCTCCCGGCCCTGGGCCCGGACGATGTCCGCCGCCGCGCCCTCGAACGCCCGGATGAACTCCCGGCCGATCGCCTTACGCTTGGCCTCCGGGCCGGTCGGGTCGGGCAGCGCGGCCAGGGCGTCCAGGAACTGGCGCCGGGCGTGGACGGTGCGCAGCCGGACGCCGGTCGCCTTCACGAAATCCTGCTCGACCTGCTCACGCTCCCCCTCGCGCAGGAGCCCGTGGTCCACGAAGACGCAGGTGAGCTGCTCTCCCACGGCCCGCTGGACCAGCGCCGCGGCCACGGCGGAGTCCACCCCGCCGGAGAGCCCGGCTATGACGGTGTGGCTGCCCACGAGGTCGGCTATAGATTTGACCGACGCGTCGATGATGCTCCCGGTCGTCCAGGTCGGAGCGATGCCGGCGCAGCGGTAGAGGAAGTTTTCGATGAGGCGTTGGCCGTTGTCGGTATGGACGACTTCGGGGTGCCATTGCACCGCGAACAGACGGCGGGCCGGGTCTTCGAACGCCGCTATCGGGGCACCTTCAGTGGACGCCGTGCAAACGAAGCCCGGGGGTAACTGGACGGCGGCGTCGCGGTGCGACATCCACACCGATTGGTGGGCGGGCAGGCCTGCCAAAAGCCCCGCGGCGGTGTGGATCTCGGCCTCGGTCCGGCCGAACTCGCCTTTGGGGGTGTGGCCCACCGCTCCACCCAGGGCGACCGCCATCGCCTGCAGGCCATAGCAGATGCCGAGGACAGGTATGCCCGCACTGAACAGGGAGGGGTCCGCCTTGGGTGCGCCGGGCACGTAGACGCTCTCGGGACCGCCGGACAGTACCAGCGCGCTAGGCCGGCGGGCGACGATCTCGGCCACGGACGTCGTGTGAGGGATTATCTCGCTGTAGACCCGGGCCTCGCGCACCCGCCGGGCAATAAGCTGGGCGTACTGGGCCCCGTAATCGACCACCAGCACGGGGCCGGGTAGGCTCATCAAGACAGAGTACACGGCGCAACCTTAGGCCCGGGCCCGGCAACCTTAGGCCAAACCGGCTCTTTCCTCGCCGCTGTAGACCTTGAACCTCTCCTCGCGTAAGAACCCCACGAGGGTAAGCCCGAACTCGCGGGCGAGCTCAACGGCGAGGCTGCTCGGGGCCGATACGGAGCACAGCGCGGGGGCCCCGGCGGCCAGAGATTTCTGCACGAGCTCGAAACTCGAACGTCCACTGACCATGAGCAGGTGGCCGGCCAGGGGCAGCTTGTTTTCCATGAAAGCCCAACCGATCAGCTTGTCCACCGCGTTGTGGCGTCCGACGTCTTCGCGCAGGGCGACCAGGTCGCCCGCAGCGGTGAACAACCCGGCGGCATGCAGTCCTCCGGTCGTCTCGAACAGCCGCTGTGCGCCGCGCAACTTCGCCGGCAGGGAACGGAGCATGTCGGCCGGGAACAAGGGGCCGTCCGGGGCCGGCCCGTAACCGCGGAGGCGCAAACCCTCCATCGTCGCCTTGCCGCAGACTCCGCAGGCGCTGGTGACCGAGAAATGCCGTTCGAGGGGGGCCAGGTCCAGGGCTGCCAGCCCGACCATCTCGACATTGACGATGTTGTAGCGCTGCTGCTCGTCGACGTCCCTGTCGACGCAGTAGCTGACGCGGCGCAATTGTTCGCTGGCCCGCAAGATCCCCTCGCTGAACATAAAACCGACGGCCAGTTCGAAGTCGGCGCCCGGCGTGCGCATGGTGACGGCCACCGGGTGCCGGACACCCCCGTGAAGCAGACGGATCTCGAGTGGCTCCTCGCTGGCCAGGGAGTCCTCTCCTCGGTGGGCCCCGCCGGGCAGGACCTCCCAGGCCAAAGTGCGCGTCGTGGCTCCCGGCCGGTCCGCCGCCACCAGCTAGCCCCCCGAACCGGCCACGGCTTCAGCAGCCGCGCCTATTCCGGCCGCGACTGCTCCGGCCGCGGCGGTCCCGACCTCCACGCTCACCACGGCGGTGTAGTCCGGGATACCCGAAGCCCGGTCGCGACGGGCCCGGTCCAACAGCATCGCCCCTTCAGGCCAGTGGACCTGCAGCGTCCCCCGGGTCACGGGCGCTATCCGGGCCCGGCCGGCCATCTCGCCCCTGTCGCTGCGCAAGACCACGGGAGTGCCGTCGACGGCCCCGAGAGCTATGGCATCGTCCGGGTTGATCAGCACGGCGTCCCGGCCCGCACCGGTATGAGCGTCGCGGTCGCCCTGCACCATGCTGTTGAACTGGCGCCCGCGCCGGGTCGTGACCACGAAGGCGCCCTCGGGGACAACTCGCTCGGGCAGGGCGACGGCACTAAAGCGCGCCTTGCCGTCCGCGGTGGGGAACCTCCAGCCTGCGCACAACATCGGGCCGCCGTATTGGAACTGGTCGCCTTCGGCACCCAGCGTACGCATCAGGGCGTAGCTGGGAACAAGACGAGAGATCTCCTCCCTGATCTCCGGCGTGCCCGAAAAGCGGAGCAGGGGCGCCACCTCGGGCCGGGCCCGGCGGGCAATCTCAGTGAGCACCTCCCACTCCGCACGCGCCTCTTCTATGCGGGGCCCGGGGATCTCGGGGCTGAAGATGACACGGCGTTCGGTCGAGGTCTCTGTCACGCCGCCTTTCATCTCGTAACGGGTCTGGGCGGGCAGGAGCACGACGGTGTCAGCCGGGTCGACCAGCATCTGAGCCGACAGGACGATGTCGAGGTGGACGCGCAACGGGACACGTTGGAGGGCCTGTCTCACGTAAGCCGGCTCCGGCAGCACTTCGGTGAAGTTGCCGCCCGATGTGACTAGTACGTCGAGAAGCCCCTCATGGGCAGCATCGACCATCTCGGGCGCGCTGAGCCCGGGTGTCGCCGGGACTTCGAAGCCCCAGAACCCGGACAGGTCGCGGGCACTGTCCACCGTGATGGGCAAGCCGCCCGGGAACGATGTGGCGTAGGCGCCCATCTCGGCGCCGCCCTGCACCCCGGAATGGCCACGGATCGGCATCAAACCACATTTTTCTCTGCCCACAAAACCACGGGATAGGCCGATATTGACCACGGCGCGTACCGCTTGCTCACCGAAGCTGTGCTGGGTCACCCCCATGCTCCAGACGATGACCGCCGTCCGGGCGTTTCCCAGCATGCGCGCGAGTTCCAGCATCTCGTAGCGAGTTGTGCCCGAAGCGGTCTCCAGAGCCTCCCACCCCTGGCCGTCAAGTTGGGCTGACATCTCGGTAAAACCGGTGGTAAAACCGTCAATAAAAGCCCTGTCCACCCACTCGCGCTCGATCATGTACTTGAGCGCACCATTGAGGAAGGCGATGTCGCCGCCGACGCCCACCTGAAAAAAACGGTCCGTCATCTTCGTCCCGAAGAGGGCGCTTTCGACGTTCGACGGCACCCAGTAATGCTCCATGGCCGGCTCCCGGTAGGTGTTGACCACCGCCACCTTGGTGCCGCTCTTACGGGCGTGGTAGAGGTACTTCATCATGACCGGCTGGTTTTGGGCCACGTTGGAGCCGATGAAAACGACGAGGTCCGTACCGATGAGGTCAGTGTACGAACAGGTGGTGGCGGCCGCCCCGATGGCGTCCTTCAGGGCCGCCGTGCTCGGTGAATGACAAAGACGGGCGGCGCTGTCTATCGAGTTGGTACCGAGGGCCCGCACGACCTTTTGGGCCGCGTAATAGTTCTCGTTGGGCTGGCCCCGGCTTGTCATGTAGACCCCGAGGCGGTCGGGCGTGGTGCCCCGCAGACGTTCGGCTACGATGTCGAGGGCCTCGTCCCAGCGGACGCGCGTGAACCCGGGCTCGCCTCGCCGGCGCACCATGGGGTAGGGCAAGCGTCCGAGATTGTGCAGCTCGGTGCTCTTCTTCCCCCTCAGCTTCCCGACGTCACGCAGGAGATCGCCGTCCAGTGCCGGTGCCGTGTTGAGGCGGAGTAGCCGCAGGCGCACATTGCACAAGTGGACCTGGTCGAGGGTCCAGTCCCGCATCCCCGTCGTACCCAGGGCGCAACCGTCACAGACACCGTGGTTGAGGATGCGCCACGCGTAGGCCAGGTTGTCCTTGTTCTCACCTATGGCATCGATAATCGAGCGGTAATTGTTGGGCTTGGTCGTCCCGCCCGCCCCGAACGGGACCATCGACACCCACAGCGACGGGTCAAGCAATTTCTCCTTGCCATGCTTAGGAGCCATTGCCCCCCCGCTTTACCGCCCTCGTCAACCCCATAGACCGCAGATGCTACTGGCGCCGACGCCCCTAGCTCGTCGGGGGCTTGTAGCTTTAAGGCGATGCCGGGTATGAGCAAGGTGCATTTCAGCCTTCACACCGCCCTGACGGCCTGGCAATGGAGCCCGTTCTCGGTTTGTGTGCCGGTGGCCCTGGTGATCATCGGGTACTTCTACCTGAGAGCTGATTGGCGACTGGCGTCGAGGGGCCGGCGTTGGCCGGCCCGGCGGACGGTGGCGTTCCTCGCCGGCCTCGTCGCCGTCGACCTGGCGTTGCAATCACCCGTCGCCACGTTCACGGCGTCGTACTTCCAGGCGCACGTGGCCCAGCACCTCCTGTTGATGGTCGTGGCCCCGCCCCTGCTGGCACTCGGTGCGCCCTCCACCCTCTTGCTGCAGACAGCCGGGAGGGCGACCAAGAAGAAGTGGCTGGCCGTGCTGCGGTCACGGCCTTTTGCCATCGCCACCCACCCGGTGCTGGTCTGGTTCTTCTACTTCGGGGCCATGTTCGCGTTCTTCCTCAGCCCTATGCTCAATTTCGCCATGGAGCACATGGCCATCATGGACGCCGTCAACCTGGCTTTCCTGCTGGGAGGCACCTTCTACTGGTGGCCCATGGTGGGGCTGGACCCGATAGTGCACTGGAGGATGGGCTATGGGGCCAGGCTCGCCAACCTGGCATTGGGTGTCCCTTTCGAGAGTTTCCTCGGTATAGCCATCATGTCCCAGGGGGCACCCATCGCCTCGATGTACACCCTGTCCAGCACCCGGGCCGGCGGAGCGCTGCTGTGGGCAGCCACGGAACTGGCCACATTCATCGGCATGGCGCCAATCGTCCTGCAGTGGGTGCGGGCCGACGACCGGGCTGGGCGCAGAGCCGACGACAGGGCAGCACGGGCGCAGATGGCGCCGGTCCGCGTACAACCACCGGCGGGCCTGGCNNTGGCCCTGGCCGGCGAAACCCGAGCGGCCACCTTGCTCCTGGGCGAGAAGGTCAGGCCGCTCTTCCAGCCGGGGAACTCCAGCTGGGAGGCGATGTGGAGGGCCAAGGCCGGTTTCGTGCCTTCGCCTCGGCCTCGGTCAGCGGGAGGCCAAGACGGGGAACCCTCAGGGAGATAGCCGGTCGACGTCGAGGACCCAGACGTCCACCTGTTCGCCGGCCGTCACTCCCTCGCCGTCGGGCAGGAACGCCAGGCCGTTAGCCGCCGCCAGGGCACGTAGCTGGTGCGAGCCCTGCCCCCCGGACGGCCAGGCCTCGAGGCCCCGGGGCCCGGCTTTCACCGTGACGCGGACGAGGTGCAACCTTCCGTCGGGCTGCCGGCGCATGTCGGAGGCGGCCAGGGCCGGCAAGCGTGGCCGTTCCAGGCTGTGGTGGCCCGCCATGAGGCGCACGGCAGGCCGGGCGAACAACTCGTATGAGACCAGGGTCGAGACGGGGTTGCCCGGCAACCCGAAGACGGGAGTCGATCGCGGAGGCAAGGTGGAAAAGGCGAACGGCTTCCCCGGCCTCACCGCCACCTGCCACCAGCGAGCCTGCTGACCCCCCAGCTCGTCCAGCACGCTCTTGACCATGTCGCGGTCGCCGACGCTCACCCCACCACTGCTGATCACGGCATCGCAGGTCCGGGCCGCGTTGACGAGGACGTCGGCCAGAGCCTCCCCCTCGTCGCCGACCCAGCCGAGGTCGACGGGCTCGAAGCCGTCGGTCCGCAAACGGGCCAGCAGGCCGGGCCGGTTGCTGTCCCGGATCTTTCCCGGTGCCAACCGGCCTGCTCCGGCGACGAGCTCGTCCCCCGTCGAGACCACGCCGACCCGGGGCCGGGGGAAGACCTCTACTCGAGCGACGCCCAGGCTGGCCAGGACGCCGATGTGAGCAGGGCCGAGGCTCTCGCCGGCGGCGAAGACCTCGTCTCCGGCGGCAATGTCCTCCCCCGGACGGCGCACGTTGGTGCCCGGGCCGACGGCTTCTTCGACCAAGACCCAGCCGCCTTGCGCCCGGGTGTGCTCGACCATGCACACGGCGTCGGCGCCTTCGGGTACGGCGGCCCCGGTCATTATGCGTACCGCTTCGCCTTCCCCTACGACCATGCCGCTGGGGTCGTCGCCGGCCATGAGCACGCCGACCACGCGGAGCCTGGTCGGGGCCACGGCCACATCTCCAGCGCGGAGCGCGTAACCGTCCATAGACGAGTTGGTAAAGGGCGGGACCGCTTCGCCGGAAACAATGGGCCGGGCAGTGACCAGGCCCAAGGCGTCGCTCAGAGGGACCTGGACGGGTCCCAGCGGGCGGCAGCTTGAGAGCACCGAACGGCGGGCTTCCTCGACGGTGACGAGCCCACTCATGATGGGCCGGACCTCGCCGCGGCACGAACCGTCAGGTGGCGCACCAGCGTCATGCTACCGACGAGGCGGCCGGCTTCTGAAAGGCAGTTGGCCCGCTGAAAGGGCTATCGGCCCGGGGAGCCGGTGAGATATGGTCGGACGAGTCGCGAGGAGCGTCAGTTGCGGTTGCTTCTGCCCGAAACGTCCGATCGGGTCAACCTGTTCGAGCTCTACTCACGGGAAGTAAAGGTCCCTGCCGACCGGCCTTTCGTGCGCGTGAACATGGTTTCCACTTTGGACGGCGCCGTCGCCTTTTCCGGGCGCGCCGGCAGCCTCGGGGGGCCCGGGGACAGGCTGCTTTTCTCGGTACTGCGGTCGCTGGCCGATGTCGTGCTGGTCGGCGCCGGCACCGCTCGCGTCGAGCGTTACGGGCCGGCGAAGATACCCCTGGAGGCACAGGACATCCGCCGGCAGCGCGGGCTGGCTCCCCTACCCACCATGGCGGTCGTGACGCTGTCTGGCGCGCTCGACTGGGGGTCCCGCCTGTTTACCGGCGGTGGCCCCCGGCCCATAGTGATCGCGGCCGGGGACACCCGCTCTGAGGCCCTGGCAGGCGCCGTCGATGTGGCCGACGTGGTCAGGACCGGGACCGGCGCCGTCGACCTGAGCTCAGCACTGAAAGCCCTCGGGGAACGAGGTGTCAACCACGTCCTGTGCGAGGGCGGGCCCACGCTGAACACCGGCCTGGCCGCCGCTCAATTGGTCGACGAACTGTGCCTGACCCTTTCGCCCAAGCTGGCCGGCGGTGTGGGCGGCGGCCTGGCCGGCGGCTGGCTCCGCAGCAACGACCCGTTGGTCGGCCCCGGCCGGTCCTTCGGTGGCCAGCCCCTGGCCCAACTGGTCGAGCTTGACCTGGCCCACGTAGTCGAAGAGGACAACTTCCTCTTCCTACGGCTGCGGGCTCGTTACAGCGGGGGGCCGCCGAGCAGCTGATCGCCTTGCGCAACTCCTGGGCCACCAGGCAGGTCGGCGACCTGGGGAGGCGGAGGAGGCATCAGACGGAACGACGCGCGGTCCATCTCCCGGCCGTCGACGCGCACGCTGAAGTAGTAGGGGCCCAGGTCGGGCAGGCCCAGCCCGAACATGGGGATGGCCATAGGCATGCTCCATTCGTCCCCAGGAAGCATCTGAGGCGAACGCGGAGCGACGAAGTAAGCGATGAACATGCCGCGGTCGGCCGGGTCATTGCCCTCGGGGAGCTCGTCGGCCAGCGGGACGCGCGTCTCGTTGCGACCGGTGACGTACACCAGCTCGATGGTCATCTTGTGCTGCGCATCGGTGTCACTGAGGTTGATCAGGCCCAAAATGGCGAGGCTGAGGTTGACACGGTAGGGCTGGGCGGGCGTGGCGCTGGCCAGCAGGGCCAAACCGGCGCCTGATACGAAGAGCTTTCCCCCACTGACCTCCGCGAAGTCACACAACAAGAGCTTGGCGTCCATGACCAAGAAGCTACGTGGGAACCGGTCCGTCCGCCAACCGGCCCCCAACAGGTACGGTGGTCACAAGCTCCAACAGGCCGCACTATTTGTGGCGACCGAGACGGTAGTTGGCTGGCCCGGAGCCGGCGGCCCGCTAGCGTGGGCCGTAGTCGAGGCCCGGCCCGCCGGCTCGGCCGTTGCCTCTGGGTAGGGACGCTGAATGGAAGATCTGCTAACGAGGCCAGCCCCAACCCTAAGTGGCACGACCTCGCCTTCGGTCGTGGACCTGAGGGCCCCCAGCGATGATCGTCCCGCTGTACTCAACGCGGCTTCGCTCGCCGCCGTCCGCGCCCGGCACGGGAGGCGGCTTCTCGACCGGCTCGTCGCCTGGCACCATTTCGACGCCTTCCTAGTAGTCACGCTGACGGCTCTGGCGCTCCTCCTGCATGGCCGGACGTTGTGGACGAGCTACTGGGGCGACGAGGCCATCGCCGTTGGTATAGCTGCTCACCCCCTGACCTCCCTGCCCCACTACCTGGTGGAGGACGGCTCGCCGCCCCTGTACTACGTTGCGCTCCACTACTGGATGAGGATCTTCGGGCAGTCGGAGGCGGCGACCCACGTCCTCTCGCTGGTCCCGGCGCTGCTCGCCATCCCGGCGGCCTGGTGGTCCGCGGGCAAGCTCTTCGGTCGGTGGGCGGCCCGGGCGGCGGCCGGACTAGTGGCCACATGCGCCTACCTGGCCTACTACAGCACCGAGACCCGGATGTACTCATGGCTGGTACTGATGGCCCTTCTTGCCGTCACCTGCTTCGTCCTCGCCTACAGGGGGGCGGGCCGGCGCTATTGGGTGGCCACGACGCTGCTCATGGCGGCCGCCCTCTATCTCCAGTACTACGGCCTTTACCTCCTCGCCGCCACCGTCATCGTCGGCTCGGCCGTGGCCGTCCGCCGGCGGGCGCGGTCGCAGCTGCGGGCGACGTGGCTTTACGGAGGAGCGTGCGCCGTCCTCTTCGCCCCCTGGGTGCCCCAGTTCCTATACCAGCTCCGCAACACGGGCGCTCCGTGGGCTCCCCACCCCGCCGTGCTCGACTTTTTCGGGGATTCGTTCAACGCCATGGCCTCGGCCGCCTGGGCCGCCGTCGTCGTCGCCTTGGTCGTCGCCGTGCTTTCCTATAAGCGCGGGCAGCCGGCAGACGCCATGGGTACCGTGCCCGGCACGCCCGCCCTGAGCCCGGGCGTCTCCGCTCTGGCCTTGTTCACCGCCGTGACGCTGGTGACCCTGGTGATCGCCTGGTTGGTGGGCCAAGTGGTCAACTCCTGGGCGCCCCGTTACCTCGGTGTCGCTGTGGTCCCGGCGCTGGTCCCCCTGGCCGGCGGGTTGGCCCGGGCCCGGGCGCGGTCGTGGGTCGCCGGATTGACAGTCCTGGCCCTGGCCGGTACGAGCGTCCCTGTACTGGTCGACAGGACCGTCACCGTGGACACCTCGAAGAGCGACGTGTCGTACCTGGTGGCCGAGCTTGCCCCCATCCTCCAGCCAGGAGCGCTCGTGATATCTCCTGAAGTTACCGACACACCGGTCATCGCCGCGGACCTCGGTGACAAGTACGACTACGCCACCCCATTTGGCCCGGCGCCCAACCCGATGGTCGTCAACTGGTCCGACCTCACCGCTCGCCTGGAACACACCAATGCCGCCACCAACCTGGGGCCATTGCTGAGCGCGCTGCCCGTGGGCGCCCAGGTCCTTGTGGTGAACCCGACCTCCTGGGGGGGTGGCGAAACACCGCGGACCTACGCCGGGCCGGTAGAGGCCGAGGCGATCGCCGCGACCAACGCAGTGCTGGACGACCCACAGCTGCAGTCGGTGGAAACCCTTGGAGTGCCCCGCTACTCCAACCCGCTCTACCCGATGAACGCCAAGCTGTTCGTCAAAATCCCGCCGTCCAGCGGAAGTCATGCGAGCGGAGAGGGAGGGATTTGAACCCTCGGACGAGTTTTAGCTCGTCAACTCATTAGCAGTGAGCCCGATTCGGCCGCTCTCGCACCTCTCCAAGTGTTCTGACCTGCTATTTCGTACTTCCCTCCACTTGGGTGTAACCTGGCTTTGGGTAACTTTTGGGTAACTTCCCATCCACCGACCAGGGAGGGCAGCCGATGCGTGGGGTTGTGGAACCGCGTGGCGACAACAAGTGGCGTGTCCGGGTTTTCGCCGGCCGCGAAGGCGGCAAGGTCCGCTGGGTATCGCGGACGATCGATGGCACCAAGCGCCAGGCGCAGGTCGCGCTGGCCAAGCTGCTTACCGAGGTCGAGGCCGGTCAGGCCACCAAGAGCCACCCGACCAGCGTAGCCGAGCAGTTAGACCGGTGGTTGGCCGACATCGAGCCGACCCGCTCGGCCTACACCGTGAAGGAACACCGGCGCTGCATCGAGCACGACATCAAGCCGGCGCTCG
>PMWT01000155.1 GCA_003166025.1 Acidimicrobiaceae bacterium
CTGCGGCGAGCGCAAGAAAAATGCCCGCCTCGATCCCTTGGAAGCCCCAGTAGCGACCGGCGGGCTGATAGGTCACCAATCGCCGGAATCCGTGGGCAGCGAGGCAGCTCACCGCCGAGTTGTTGAAGAAAGCGGCGTGGCAGGCCGTCGGTATGCCGGCGGGCGAGAGCGGGTCGTAGATTTGACCACCAGGGCCCACCACGACCCGCGACAGGACCCAAGCACCGGACGGCGCCCCCGAGACGCCGTTCACGAGGGGGAACAGTTGGCGGAGGGGACTGAAATACCGTGGCCTAAGCCATAGCCCGACAACCGCTCGAGCGAGGGCGAACCCGGCCAGCGTGGTCGCCATGGCCGGTAGTGCCCGCTTGATCAACGTCCCCGCCGCGATCCCGAGGGCCACGGCGAACACGGTGTAGGCCACTGGTACGAGCCCGGTGATGTCGAACGATACCCCGAAGCGGCCTCCTTTGAGGATGTCCTCGGGCCCTCTCCACCAGCTCACAAGGGCCGACATCGCCGCACCCCAGAGCACTGCGGCAATGAGCGTCCAGCTCACGTTGCTCGTCATCCACCGCCGCCGGGTGACACCCTGCACCCAGACAAGGTCCTGAGTGCCCTCCTCCAGTTCCTTGGCCACCAACGGGGCTCCCCAGAAGAGCCCGAACAGCAAAGGCACGATTACGGTGGCGCTGACGAGGTCGATTATGAACCCGTCACCTTGGAACAGTTCGTCGGGCAGGTTGGTACAGCTCCGGGTGGCGGCACAGTCCCTCAGGGCGGAGTGGTAGTGGACGGCCATCGTCGTCCCCGTCACCGCCAGGACCACAGCGAGCACCACCAGAGCGGCGGTGGCGAAGAGAACCTGTTGGCGGTGTAGCCGCCAGATGAGCTGGTTCACCGCTCATCTCCGACAAGGCTTAAGGGGCCAGCCGTCACTGACCCGTCGTCGCCCATGTAGGCGAGGACAACATCCTCGAGGCCGACGTCGCTCACGTCCCACGCCGAGCTGGTGAGCGGTGCCTTGATGTGCACGAGCAGCCGGGACTGGCGCTCGGTATGGACGGCCTTGACCACGTCGAAGACGGCGCCGGCGCTGTTGCTGCGGGGCCCGACAAGGCATTTGTGCGACTCAAGCACGACGTCGATGTCATCGCAGAGCTGGGCCCGCGACGCGGCCAGCAAGATGACGTGGTCGCATACTCGTTCGAGGTCGTGGAGCAGATGTGACGACAGCACCACGGTTAGCTCGCCACCGGCCACGGCCTCCGCCAACGAGGACAAGAACGCTCGCCGGGCCAACGGGTCGAGCGCCGCTACGGGCTCGTCCAGGAGCAGGACCTCGGGGCGTTTGGCCAGTGCCAGGCCTAAAGCGACCTGGGACCGCTGACCGCCCGAGAGGGTACCGATGGGGCGGTCCAGCGGGACCCGCAATGCCCGCAGACGGTCTGTGGCGACCTCCTTTTCCCAGCGGCGGTTCAAGTGCGCACCGAGGTCCAGGTGCTCGGCGGCGGTGAGCCGCTTGTAAAGTGGGGCCTCCTGGGCCAGGTAACCGACGCTGGCCAGGAACTCCTCGCTTTGTTCGGGTGGCCTACCCAGCACCAATGCCTGGCCCGCGCTCGGCGCCCGCAAACCGACGAGCAGACGCAAGAGCGTGGTCTTCCCAGCCCCGTTGGGGCCGACCAAGGCCGAGACGCGTCCTTGGGGCACACGTACAGTGCAATCCTGCAACGCCCAGGTCGAGCCGAAACGCTTGCCCAGGCCCTTCGTTTCGATGGCCATGTTTGTCCCCGCGGCGTTCATGCCACGCCCTCTTTGGAGCGGCCCTGTAGCGCCGAGCGCATGAGGGCGTCGATGGCGGCGTCGTCCAACCCGGCATCGCGGGCGGCCCTAACCCAGCGTTCCAGGCTGCGAGCCAGCCGCAGCTGGGTGCTCGGGGGCGGACCTGAAGGCCGCCCCACGGCAAAGGTCCCGATGCCTTGACGGCCTTGGACGAGCCCTTGGACTTCGAGCTCCCGGTAAGCCTTCAGCACAGTGTTCGGGTTGATGGCGACTTCGGCGACGACCTCTTTTACTGTGGGCAACCGGTCCCCGGCCTTGAGCACCCCCATTCGCAGCGCTTGTTCGACCTGCTGGACGATCTGCAGGTAGGCGGGCACCCCCGACGAGGAGCTCAGTTGGAAGCTGATCGTCTGCCGCAGCACTTCACTAGTCATATAGATAACAATAGAATGTCGGGACGGGCACAGTCAAGGGCCCCGGGGGCCCCTTGGCTGGGCGAGATGCTCAACGAACGTGCCTGGCGCGCCGGACGTCTCCGAGATACCTAGGGCCCAAGCGATAGGTTGAGCATTCTGGTGACCACAGGCATTCGGCACGCGACGGGCCGGAGCACTTCGCCCCGTTGGCCGGCAGTTCTGACCGGACAAGAAGCCAACCCACCAAATAGGGGCAGGCGCCAGCCCTTGAGGCAGGGCTGTGCCCGGCACGCAGTGCCACCACCTGCCTCGGTGCCCTCCGACGAGGCCGCTCACGTCCTCGAGGCCAACGCGAAATATTCGGTGATGCCGAAGACCGGCGCTAGTCCCAGGGCCTGCCAGACCCCTGGTGCTCCCCCGGGACCTCGGCGATCTGGGCGCCCGTTCTGGCGGCGCCCGCGAGCACCCCATAGAACAGAAGGAGATCAGCAATGTCCGCAACGCTGAAGCTGACGCACAAGACGATCGGAGTGGAAGTCCGCCGCGGCACGTACGACGTCGTGGTCGACGGCAAGCGTGCCGGGTCCGTGGAACTGAACGAGACCGTCGACATACCGGTCGAACCCGGACGTCACACCGTGCAAGTCCGCACCCGCCGGAACTCCAGCCGGAGCAAGACCTTTGACGTTGCCGAGGGCGAGATTGCCAGCTTCCGATGCGGCGGAAAGAGCATCTTGCCGATCTTTCTCTTGTCCTTCGTCGTTCCCAGCCTGGCACTCTCGCTGCATCGCGAGTAGCCCACCATGCGAGGCCCACCCGCCTTGCTCCGGGCCCGGCGCAGAAGCTCGCTTCGACCTCGGGCCGGACACGAAAACGCTGGTCAGGCGCCTGTGCTCTATGCGGCATGGCTCATCGGTGTCGCGAGGCGCGACCTCGGCCGTGGTTGAGATGTCTAGCGTCGGGGCCCTCGCCACACCCGCGAGGTGCCCCAGAACGACGTGCGCTCGCCGTGTCGAAGGCCCGGAGCGAGCGGTACGGAGTCGGCGTACCGGCGCGGAGGGGGGCTCGGCTGGCGACCTAATGAAACCCAGTCAGCGGATAGCAGTGAAGGCTCCGTCCACCGTAATCGTCGCTCCGTTTAGATAGTTGGACTCACCGATCAGCAGGAACAGCACAACGGCCGCGATGTCGGTGACGGTCCCGTACCGGTGTGCAGGGATGTTTTGCAAAAGTCGCTGCCGTTCCACGTCCGCGTCTTCCGGGCTCTTCATCGCTTCGATCGCGTCCATCATCTGGGTATGCACGGGCCCAGGTGCAACCGCGTTGACACGCACACCGTATGCGGCAGCCTCGGCCCCCGCGACCTTGGTGAGACCGACGATGCCATGTTTGCTGGCGACGTAGCCGGCGTGGTCAATGTGCCCTACAAGACCAGCGACCGACGCGGTGTTCACCACCGCGCCAGACCCGCGTTCGTACATACCAGGCAGGACGTACTTCAACCCGAGGAACGCGCCGCGGAGATTGACTGCTATTACCTGATCAAACACGTCTTCCGGGTAATCCACCAAGGGAGCAAGCCGACCGATGATGCCAGCATTGTTGAAGAAGTAGTCGACGCCGTTGAACAGCCTGATCGCGTGGTCGACGAAACTTCGCACATCTGTGGAGTCGGAGACGTCGGCAACGTGTGCGTGGGCGACTCCGCCTTTGTCGCTGATCTCCGTCACGAGTTGTGCCAGTGCCTCCTCATCACGGTCAACAGCGAGGATGCGAACATCGTGGTGAGACAGTGAAAGCGCAGTTGCTCGCCCGATCCCCTTGGCAGCGCCGGTGATGATCGCCCCATGCTTTGATGTCTGGTTGTCACTTGTCATAGTTGTCTGCCGATCTTGACTGCGGGACCATGATCGCCTTCAGGTACCTCACCTTGAGCACTCGAGCCCCTTCCGATTTTGCTCAACCTAAAGTAGCGGGGAACGGTCCTGTCCGGGCCATCCCTTTGCCGGCATGGGCTTGACAGCACGGTGGTACGGTTCGCCGAAAAGCGGGTTGGTAAGGCTGCCTCCAGCGTTTGTGGAGCGCATGACCGCCTCAAATGAGGTGTCTCCTGTCCCACGCCGAGCCCAAGAGATCAACAAACACGTGGCCCGGCAGGTCGAGTTCCCAAGATCGCCGCCGGGGCGAAATCACCTGTCAACGGCCGCCGACGCCTGCGAGAAGGCCGAGGGCCCGGTAGCTGGGGCAAACCCGGATGTTGGCGGTAGCGAAGGACCGGTTGGCCGGGCAGGGCCGGGAGGAGCGGGGCGTATCATTGACCACAGGACAGCCATCCAACCCGAGAGGGTGGCCCCGAAATCAGGAGGGAGCCGTCATGGCGGCCCTACGTGCCCGTCACCGGATCAGCCGGTGGGGCGCCACCGACGAAGAGGCGACGTGCTCGCTTGCGGGCGATGAGACGGTCCCCGACCCGGGCATCGTCTCGACCCGGGCCATAGACATCCACGCCCCTGCCCATGTCGTGTGGCCCTGGCTCTACGAAAGAGATCCCGCTGTAANNGTGAAACATTCGCGACAGCCTCTCATACCTTCTCCCCTTTCTTATAGAACAAGTTGCGTCCGGACATCTCCTAAAACGTCAGGCCTGGAACTAGGCCTTCCTGTTGGTCTATGGCATGCCATACGCTAGCACTTCAGTATAGGATCCTATTGTCAACCGAGGTCGTCGTCTCAACACACGTGCTAGGGAGGCGCACTTTGCCTGTCCGGGCCTTCCAGTACCCCTTGGTCCCGTCCGCGCCGACCCGGCCAAAGGTGGGCCTCTTCTGTTTGGCAATGAGCCGGAGCCGGTCTGGCGGCCTGACGAGGGGTACCCGGCTTTTTGGGAAGCCGGAGGGCTCGGCCACCGGCCCTGTCGCCGGTAGCCACGGGCGGGCCCGGTCGAACGCCGCGGCCCCTGTCGACCCCACCGCCGGCGCCGGGCGCGCCCAAACCAAGCGACGAGCTGCCCGTCACTTGGCGCCGGGTGCCCGGCCAGCGGCGCTCCCCTCCCCCACCCCAGCTTTGAGCGTCCCGCCGGCAAACGCGCCTCAGCCATGTCGTGGGTGAGCAGGCCCTACCGGTTAACCTTCTGACAACCTGATAGAAGGAGGTAGCCGACGTGAAGCGACCGCTTAGCCTGGCCGTTTTTGCGGGGATCTTGACCAGCACCCTCTCCGGCACGGCGGGGCTGGTGGTGGCTGCCCCCGCGCCGGCCATGGCCGCCCCGAGCATTACCGGGGGTTTCACGTCGCCAGAGCAACTGACCTACTCGCTCGTCAGCGACTCGAGCCATAAGGGGCCGGCCACCGCAAGTTCGATCAACCTGCTGTTCGCGCCGGACAGCGTCCTGTGGCTGTTGGCGACCAGCAGCGGGGGCGACCTGAGCTACCAGGGCACGTGGTCCTATGCCGGAGGCAAGCTCACGGTCAGAATCGACAGTGGCGGCTTTGACCGACGCGGCACCTTCGACCCGGACTTCGGTCTGGCCGAGGTGGTCATTCCCTTTCAAGTGTTCAGCGGGCCCCCAGGGACGTCGACGTGGGACCAGCACGCGGCCGACCCGGTGATCGGCTCGTACATGGTGGCCGAGGCAGACGCCGCCGCGACCGCCAACGGGCTGTCCATCACATCGATTATTGACGACGCCGCCAGCTACGTGGCAGGCGTCAGCGGGGCAACGCTCGGGAGCGGCGAAAGTACCGGCGTTACCCCCGCCGCCAAGGCGGCGACCAGCGCGATAACGTCTCGGCCCGTCGACCGGCCAAGGCTCCAATTGGGCCACTTCGCCGGCGCCGCGGCGGCGCCCGGCCGCTCTCTTGGCGCCGCCCTGGCGAGGACCGGGCGGCTCGCCCCGCAGCGGAATTTCGACACGGGGATAACGAAAGTGGACCTAGAGCCCGACGGCTACGAGATCGTCTACCGCGGGACTACCGTCAGAGTGCTGTTGGCGACCGAGCTCTCCGGCGCCGGCCCGGCTGAGAACCTTACCCTCGGGCCGTTTGCTTCGGACCCGCGCACTGACTTTGTGCCTGACTCGCCGCACAACAGCTTGGACGACCCACCAAACAAAAGGGCAGTGTTCTGGGAGCCGTTCGCCTTGGGGGCGCAGAACACGTGGACCTGGCACGGGAGCACGGTGACGGCCACGGTAACCCCCTTCCCCGACGAACCGTACCGCAAGACCGAGATCTCGACCCTGGAAAGCGCCGGGTACGAGGTGCAATGGTTGGACGGCGGCGACGCCGGCATCTCGGGGTTGATCACGGCCTTGAGCGGCCCGACCCCTGGCGTACTGATCATCCGGACCCACGGCGACACCGGCGGCGACCTCTTCACCGATGACAGCCTCGGTTCCAACCTGGGAGAAGCCGTCGCCGCGCAGAACAAGCTGAACGCCGAGCTGGCGACCGAATACGGGATGCCGGCTGCCGCTACCGACGTCGGCGCATTGGACACAGAGGAAAATGACCTCCCCGGGAACGGCGGTGCCTACTACCTGGAGCTGACGCCGACCTTTTGGATGTGGCTACACGACAAGCGGGGCGCCAGTTTTTCTCACAGCCTGGTCTTCGTCGGGGCCTGCAACACCGACTACACGCCTTATTTGCGTGAAGCTATCGACGCGCGCGCCTATTTCGCCTGGCGAGTACCTGCGGTCAGCGAGACCGACGCCAAAATGGTCGATTACACCATAGCCATGCTGGCCAAGCCCACCGTCACTGCAGAAGAGGTTTACTACAACCTGCTCCGGGTCGACGCCACGAGCGCGGTCGCCTTCAAGCAGGACAACATCTTGGCTGGCGCCTTCTCCGACCAAATGTTGGCAAACCGCACGAGCACTGCCAAGAACGCCGCCATATACGCCCCCACGGCGTTACAGTACGTCTTCGACGGGTGGGGCGACAATGGCGGGACGCTTGTCCCTTACATAGGGAACGGTTGGCTGGCCAATGGGACCGACGAGGGCCAGATATGGACCATGCTGTGGGCGGCCCGTTGGGGCCGGGACACCAAGCAAGGTATAAAGAACCTCCAGGGCTGTTGGGACGGGGTGTGGGTGCATAATGAGGTAGGCGCGATCAACTCGACGTGCCAACAGTGGACCGACGGCAACGTCCCCACGAAGCAGGAACTTGACTACACGATCTACTTGCTGACAGGGCAGACGTCCAGCCTCACCGGGACACCGGTGCCGCGCTTCACCCTGGACGACGGCGGCAACTGACCCACCGGCCAGCAATTCATGAGCGAGCGCCACGGCCGCCAAGGCACGGCCACGCCGGAGAGCGGCACGAGTTAGAGTCAGAGAGGTTTTCCTGTCACCGCAGGCACCTCAGCCTGCGTCAGCGAACCTGGAGGTGTCAGCGGCATGGGCCTTTTTGACAAGCTCAAGCACGGTTTACAGGGGAGCGGTGTACACACCGAAATCGATGGACCGGGCTGGGTATCGAGCGATCAACCGGGGATAGACCTGGCCATCTCCTTCACGGCTAAGGAAGAACCGGCTGTTCTCGAAGGGTACGTCGTCACGCTGGCCCGCGAGGTCGAAGAACAGCAGATGGGCGGGCCCGACAACATGAACGGCATGAACGGCATGGGCAACACGGAAACGCGCCAAGAGGGGCCGACGCAGGTTGTGGCCCAAGATCCAGCTCCCATCGAACTGCAGCCGAAGGTCCCGGTCGCGATTAACGTGCAGGTACCATTGGACATTTTCGCCGCCGCCATGCGAGCGCACGCCGGTCTGCTCGGAATGGCGTTCGGCGATTTTGCTCAGGCCAACCAAGAGGTGGAGTACGTTGTCCACGTGCGGGCGCAGGTGCGAGGCTCATCGCACCACGCCCACGCTTCACATACCGTGCGGGTGCGCTCCTTCGGTTTTCGGCTCTGAGCCTGCCCCTACCGCGCCACCCCACCCGTCCTGGCTCAGGCGACCGCCTCGAGTTCCTTGCGCAACTCCTTGGGAGCCCGTAGGTCGACTTCGGCCCGTGCCGGCGTGCGGACGAAGAGGACCACGATGGCTAGGGCCGCCAAGGCGAAACCGGCACCGGCGGCGAAGGTCTCGTCCATCCCGTGCACCAGCGCAGCCCGGGCTACCGCGCCGGCCGCTCCACCGAGACCGGCCACCTGGCTGAGGCCGACGGTATGCGCCCCTGAGGTGATGCTGTCGAAGACGGTGACCAGGACGGCCAGGCCCAGTGCGGCGCCGAGCTGTTGCATCACGTTGATGAGACCGGAGGCGGCACCGGCGTCGGAGCGCTCCACGCCGGCCAGGCCGGCGGTCGTGAGGCTGACGAACGACACGCCCATGCCCGTCCCGATCAGGACGAGGCTGACCAGGACCTGGGGGTAGGAGGCGCCGGCGTGCAGCTGGGTGGCCAACCCCAGCCCGAGGGCAGAGAACGTGGTCCCGATGACCATCAGCGCTTTGGCCGGCAGCCGGTTCACCAGCACCCTGCTCGTGAGCTGGGACGAGAGGAAGACGAACGTCGGTGTGGGCAGGAAGCCGACACCGGTGACCAGGGCGGAGTGCCCCTGGATGTCCTGGAGGAACTGGGTGAGGAAGAAGATGATCCCGTACATCCCGGCGTAGCCCAAGCCACGGGCCACATTGGCCGAGGCCCGGGTCCTGTCGGCCAGGACGCGGAGCGGGAGGATGGGCTCGGTGGCGCTGGCCTCGATGCGGACGAACAGGCCGAGCAACACCAGGCCGCCGACGAGCGGTCCGACGGTGACGGGAGCGGTCCACCCGGCCGTGCCGGCCTCGACAAGGCCTAGCACCACGCCGGTCATCCCGCCTGTGGACGCCAGCGCCCCGGCCAGGTCGAAGTGGCCCCGCCGGCGCTCGGTCTCAACCAGCACCGCCCCACCCAGGACGAGCACGGCCAGTCCGATGGGGACGTTGACGAACATCACCCAGCGCCACGAAGCCCATTGAGTGAGCAGGCCGCCGGCAACCAGGCCGAGGGCTCCTCCGGCGGCGGAGACAGTGGTGAACAGCCCTATAGCCCTCACCCGGGCCGCTCCGTCGGGGAAGATGGTTGTCAGCAGGGCCAATGCGGCTGGCGCGGCCAGGGCGCCGCCCACGCCCTGGAGAGCCCGGGCAGCCAAGAGCATCCAGCTCGCGGTGGCGAACCCGCCGGCGAGCGAGCTCACCGAGAACAGAGCAATGCCGGCCAGGAACGTCCGGCGCCGGCCGAGCAGGTCGCCCGAGCGGGCACCGAGCAACAGAAGGCCGCCAAAGGTGAGCACATAGGCGTTCAACACCCACGACAGCGACGAGTTCGAAAAACCTAGGCTGCGTTGGATATGGGGTAGGGCCACGTTCACGATGGTGGCGTCGAGGACCACCATGAGCTGGGCCGTGAGGATCACACCGAGGACTATGGAGGGATGGCGGCGCCACCCGCTGGGCACACGCCGGACATTTGAGACTTCGACCATTGACTACGGCCTTTCCACTGGTATTCTGAGAAGGGAACCGGAAGCTTCCTCCACTTAGTATACGGAGGGTGCCTCCGTTTGGCAAGAATTTTTCGGGAAAGGTCTGCACGCAGCTGGGGAGGTGCGAGGGCCATGAGCGCCCAGCAGGGGTACAACATGGACGAGGAGACGGCCGGTCGGCCTATGCGGGCCGACGCCCGGCGTAACTACGAGCGCCTGGTCGAAGCCGCCCGCAAGGTCTTCGCCGACCAGGGCGGGGGGGCGTCCATGGAGGCCATTGCGAAACAGGCCGGCGTCGGTGCCGGCACCCTGTACCGGCACTTCCCCAAGCGGATCGACGTCGTTGAAGCCGTCTACCGCCAGGATGTGGACCTGCTGGTCGGTTCGGTCGAGCGGGGGTTGACCGAGCTGGGCCCGTGGGCTGGTCTCGAGGCGTGGTTGCGGGCCTATGTCGACTACGGCCGGTCCAAGCGCACGTTCCTCAACGAGTTGCATGAGGCGTTCGAGAAGAACCCCGACCTTAAGCCGGCCTCGCGCGACCGCATCTGGGCCGCCTGCAGCCGCGTGCTCACTCGGGCCCAGGAAGCAGGCGAAGCCCGCTCCGATATCGACGGCCAGGACCTCATGCAGCTGGTGTCGCCCATGTGCATGAACAGCACGCTCAGCTTCGAGCAGGGCGAGCGGCTGCTGACGATGGTGCTCGACGGGCTCCGGCCCCCGAGCACGGGAGCGGCCCAGTCGTAGCAAGTCGGGGCACGCCAGCCTGGCCGGGGGCCCGGGCTACGCGGCCCCCGGGGCCAGCGGCATTGCGACGGGCCTACTGGGGCGGGTCGACGACCTGGAGGTCGTTCCAGGGAAGACTGGCGACCACCTGGTACTCCTGCTGGCCGTCCCAGCTGGCCGTGATGGGGTCGGTCCCGGAGTGGCCTTCGGCCGCCCAGTCGCTGGTCTGCTCGCTCTCGAGCGACACCGAGCCTCCGCGGTCCGTGACGACGGCTCCATAGTTTTGAAGAGCTCGGAACACCATCTGCGCGAACGGGCTGAGGCCCGACGGCATGGCCACGTCGGCCGGGAGGCGGAACCATTGGCCCTCGGCGGGCTGGCCGGAGGCGCCTGTGCAGTCGCCACGATCTGCCGGGTAAACGTAACCGCTGCACGTCGGCAGGGTGACGGCGATGGCATGGTTGATAGAGCCGGACGCCACGTCCGCCTCAGTGACCGTGGTGGCCAGATAGGAGATGCCCGTCGCCGACAAGCCGAGGGTGGGCGGGAAGACCCCGTCAGACGTAGCCATGTCCAACTTGCCGCCCCAGCATGCCGAAAAGCTGCCGCCGGACCGTTGGGACGCCTGCCATAGTTCCCAGTCGGTCTGGGTCGAAGGCTGCCATACGATAAGAGGGCTGTCCGAGGACCCATTTAGGCTGGTGTACGACGGTATCGGGATCTCGCTGCCCGTGCTCGACAGGAAGCTGTTGCACCCCGAGGAGACCGAGATGCTGGCTTCGGCCTGGTTGGAGGGGACGCTGTAGATAGGCATCGAGTTGACACCGACGGTCCCATAGTTGTCCTTGTAGTCGGTGACGAAGTCGTTGACAAACCCGGCCGAATTGGGGTCGACAGGCCAGCCCTGCACATTCCTGTCGAAGACGCTGGAGGGGAAGTCCGACGACGGCGTGGGGCCCGCCGACGACGGGGCGGCGACCGGCGTGGACGCGGTTGCAGGTGTAGTGACCGGCGCCGTAGTTGCCGGTGGAGCCGCGGCGGGCGTAGCCGTGGTGGGCGTAGCCGTGGAGGGCGTAGNNAGCCGTGGAGGGCGTAGCCGTGGTGGGCGCGGGCGGCGCGGGCGCAGGTGGCGGAGGGGTGGGTGCCGCCCTGGTCGTCGTGGTGGGAGCCGTGGTCGTTGTCGTCGGCGCCGTTGTGGTTGGCGTTGTCGTGGTCGGCGGCGGGGGCTGGGTGGTGGTCGTCGTGGCCACGGTCGTTGGCGGCGGCGGCTGGGTGGTCGTCGTCGTGCGCGCCACCGTTGTCGTGGTCGTGGGTGCCGTCGTCGTTGTCGTGACTGCCCGGACCACCGGAACCGCCGTAGTTGTGGTGGCCGGTGCCGCCGTCGTGGTGGTGGAGGGCGCCGCTGTTGTGGGCGGGGGTGGCTGGACCGTCGTGCTGGTCGACGTCACGGCCCCGGCGGCCGCCGCCGTGCCCACGGTCGTAGGCGACACAGAGGTTGTGGCGGTGGTAGCCGTTGTTGCGTCGCTCGGGCCTGCCGTGCCCTCCGTGGCTCCGAACAAGGCGGCCACCGAGCCTGCCCCCGTCGCCGTCGCCTCCCCAATGGGGCCCGTGGCCACGGCAAAGACGAAGTCGTCGTTGGGGACCGTGTAAACCACTCCCGAGTCGGGGCCGGCGGCGGCGTCACCGTCGGCCGTCGCCGCGCCCACATAGGCTTCGTCGGTCGCCGGACCGCTCAACGAGGGGAACGGCTCGCTCGAGGAGCCCGCGTCGTACAGGGACCACGTGGGGTCAGTCCCGGCGCTGAACTCCTGGATAGCAAGGTCCGCGTTTTGGGCAGCGCCGCTCCAGGTCACGTCCACCTGAGCCGGGCCGGCATCGGTGACGACCCCGAACCAAACTTGTAGCGCCTTGCCGTCGGCGGCGTCCATGTACGGCGCCGAGGCCTCGGTCCACTGGCTGACCCCGCCCCCCGAAACGTCGGTCACGGAGCTGGACCAGTCGTTGATGACGGTCAGGACCAGGAGGTCGCGGGCATTCTGCGGAGAGACAGCCAGCTGGTACGCCGACGCACCACCGAGGTCACCGGAGAAGACGACAGGCGCACCAACGGGCGCTATCGGGGGGTTGGTGGAGGTGCCGGGCGCCTCTTCGATCGGAGGACCGAACGGCACTGTGGTCGCTACCGTCGGGCCCAGCGTCGTAACCAGCGCCGTTGCGGCCGCCGTCTTCGCCGAGCTGACGCTGCTGGTGGTGCTGGTGGTCGTCGTAGCACCGACATGGCGGCGGTGGTGCTTGTGCCCTGCACCTTCGTCAGAGTTGTAACTGGACGAGCTGTAAGTCACCTCGTCGACCATCATCAAGTGCCCGGCATCCAGGGCAGAAGGCTGTGCCACGGTGTTTGGCACCGTCTGGGTCGGCGATGAGATGGTCGTCGTCGCCACCGTACTGGCGCTGGGTGACGGGCTGCTCACTACGGCCGGGGCGGCCTGAGCCGATGTGGTCGTCGGCTGCGCCGCCGAGGTGGGGACGGGGGTGGCCACGCTGGGCGCGGTCGTCGTCCCGGCCGCGAGCAACGTTGTACCCCCCGCCACCAGGTGCTCGTCCTGCAGATGAGCTGGCGAACCCACGGTCGAACCAACACGCAAAGTGGTAGTGGACTTCGATGTCAGGGCCCGGCTAACGTTTCCTGTGGCATTCGGGGTAGCACTTCGTGCCTGGTGGACCGCATGGCTGAGGCCGTGCTTGGCCACAGCAGAAGATGCATTTGCAGTATTCGTAGCATTGAGAAGTTGCCGCACTGCACTATTTGTAGCTGGCTTCTGGCCCACCGCGCTTTGATTAGGGCTAATTATCCCATGAAACTGCCCCGTGGTCGCTCCCACCAGGGTCACAGCGACGCCGGTACCCGCAATAACTGTGGCCCAAGCTGGGGTTTTCGATATATCTGGGGCCTTGAGGTGCTTCGCTGGCTCATGTGCCTTTAGGTGCTTAGCAGGTTCGTGCGCTTTTAGGTGCTTGGCCTCGTACGCGTTGGCGAACTTCATTCCCACAAACTTAGCTTGCATTGCGCTAACGGTAAAGGCTTTCTTTTTGTGGCAGTTTGGCCGCGATCTGCGCGTGAAGTCATGAGCGTTTAGTGGTGCTGTTGTTGGCGGGCCGCCTTCGCATCGACCTGGCGTCGGCGGTGGCTCGGGCCACGGCGAGTGGAGCCGTCTTTCAAGCCTCTGACCTCAAGCCTTGCGTAATCGAACATATGTTCCTACACTGACAGAGTGGGTGAAGGGGCCCCGTACGCCGAGCTGCACTGCCACTCCAATTTCAGTTTCCTCGACGGTGCTTCGCACCCCGACGAGCTTGTGGAAGAAGCAGTACGCCTCGGGCTCGAGGCGCTGGCCATCACCGACCACGACGGCATGTACGGGGCGGTCCGCTTCGCCGAAGCCGCCGGCGCGGCGGGCCTGCCCACCGTCTTCGGGGCCGAGATCACCCTGGGCCTCACGCGGGCACAGACGGGGATGGCCGACCCTGAGGGCACCCATCTGGTGGTGCTGGCCCGGGGCCCGACCGGCTACGCCCGCCTGTGCCAGGCTCTTTCGGCCGCCCACCTACTAGGCCGGGAGAAGGGCCGTCCTGTCCTGGACCTTGCCCTCCTGGCCGCTATCGGGGCCGGCGCCGACCTCGATCTCTCCACCGTCTCCATGTCGGACGAGCCTTCTCTGCCCCCGTCGCTGCCGTCGCCGGCCCGGACCGGTCACGGTGGCGCGGATCATTGGACGGTACTGACGGGATGCCGAAAAGGTGCGGTGACCAGGGCATTGATCAATTCCGGCCCGGCCGCGGCCCGGGACCAACTGGCCCGCCTGCAACGCCATTTCGGCCGGGCCAATGTGGCCGTCGAGATCTGGGACCATGGCGAGCCTCTGGCCGGTGCCCGCAACGACGCCCTGGCCGAGCTCGCTTGTCAATTGGGCGCCGATGTTGTCGCGACCAATAACGTCCACTATCACCATCCCGGTCGGAGCCATTTGGCCACCGCCATGGCGGCCGTGCGAGGGCGACGCAGCTTGGACGACATGGACGGTTGGCTGCCGGCCGCGGCCAGCGCTCACCTGCGCAGCGGTGCCGAGCAGGCCCGTCGGTTCGCCCGCTACCCCGGTGCCGTGCCCGCCGCTGCCCGGCTCGCCCGGGATTGTGCGTTCGACTTGAAGCTGGTGGCGCCCAATCTGCCCCCCTTCCCCACCCCGGCCGGTCACACCGAAATGACATGGTTGGCACACCTGGCCCATCAAGGTGCCCGGCACCGCTACGGGCCCCGGCACTCGCCCAGTCATCCCCGCGCTTACGCCCAGATCGATTACGAGCTCGACATGATCAACCAACTCGGCTTTCCCGGTTATTTCCTCGTCGTCTGGGACATCGTCCGCTTTTGCAACGAAGCCGGCATTTATTGCCAGGGCCGGGGTTCGGCCGCTAATTCTGCCGTTTGCTATGCGCTCGGGATCACCAAGGCGGACGCGGTCGGGCTCGGCCTTTTGTTCGAGCGGTTCCTGTCACCAGAGCGCGATGGGCCGCCGGACATCGACGTCGATATCGAAAGCGGGAGGCGGGAGGAGGTCATCCAGTACGTCTACCACCGCTACGGCCGCTCCCAGGCGGCCCAAGTGGCGAACGTCATCACCTACCGGCCCCGCTCGGCTGTGCGCGACATGGGCAAGGCACTAGGGGCGTCGCAGGGCCAAGTGGACGCCTGGTCCAAATGCATAGACGCCTGGGCCCCCCTGCCTGCCTCAAACAGTGGGGACGGCGACAGGGCGGGCGGCGGCGGGACGGGCGGAGGTATACCCGGGCCGGTACTGGCACTAGCCCGAGAAACCCAGGACTTCCCTCGCCACCTTGGCATCCATTCCGGAGGCATGGTCATATGCGACCGCCCCGTGGCCGAGGTGTGCCCTGTCGAGTGGGCGCGCATGGCTGATCGCAGCGTCTTGCAGTGGGACAAAGACGACTGTGCCCGGGCGGGCCTGGTCAAGTTCGACTTGTTGGGCCTCGGCATGCTTTCCGCCCTGCACTCCACCGTCGATCATGTGAAGACCTTTTATGGGACCGAAATCGACCTGGCTGCTCTGCCCCAGGACCCGTCGGTGTACGAGATGCTGTGCAGAGCCGATTCAGTCGGGGTTTTCCAGGTCGAGAGCCGGGCCCAGATGGCAACGCTCCCCCGCCTGCGCCCACGCACATTTTATGACCTCGTGATCGAAGTGGCCCTTATCCGCCCGGGCCCGATCCAGGGCCGCTCCGTGCACCCCTACCTTCGGCGACGCAAGGGCACCGAGGCCGTGACCTATCTGCACCCCTTGCTCGAACATAGCCTCAAGAAGACCTTGGGCGTCCCTCTGTTCCAGGAACAGCTCATGCAGATGGCCATCGACGTCGCCGGTTTCAGCGCCGCCGAAGCCGACCAGTTGCGCCAGGCCATGGGCTCCAAACGCAGCGCTCAACGCATGGAACGCCTACGGGCCCGCTTTTACGCCGGCATGTCCGAGCGGGGCGCCCTCGGCGAAGTGGCCGACCGGATCTGGGCACAAATGGCTGCCTTTGCCAATTTCGGCTTCCCGGAGAGCCATTCGGTAAGTTTCGCTTACCTGGTTTACTCTTCGGCATGGCTAAAACTGCATTACCCGGCGGCCTTCCTGGCCGGGCTGCTCGATAACCAGCCCATGGGTTTTTGGTCTCCCCAGACTCTCGTCCTGGACGCTCGTCGCCACGGCGTGGAGGTGCGCCGGCCGGACATCAACGCCAGCGGGGCCACATCCGTACTGGAAAAAGCCGGCGACGTGACTGAGAACGGCGACGTGACCGGGAACATCCGGGGCGGCCACAGGCCGACGGGCCCGGCGGTCCGCCTGGGGATCTCCTATGTGCGGACGATCGGTCCCGAACTGGCCGAACGCATCGCCGCCGGGCGTCCTTACGACGGGATGGAAGACGTCGTCCGCCGGGGCGGCTTGAGCGCCGCGCAGGCCGAGGCGCTGGCTACGGCAGGGGCTTTCGAGTGTTTCGGGCTCGCCAGACGTGAGGCCTTGTGGGCAGCGGGCGCCATTGCTCAAGCGGGACCGGGCCACGCCGGTGCCGACAAGCCTGTTCGGCCGGCACGCGGCCGGGCCGGCAGCAATCGGGCCGG
>PMWT01000015.1 GCA_003166025.1 Acidimicrobiaceae bacterium
GAGGTGGCGGTTATCGAGGTGGACGAGTTGTAGTTGTAGGTGGCCGCCGTCGAGCCGAACATGACGGCTCCGGTGGCAGCTATCCCGGCGAAGCCGGCGCCGGTGAGGGTGACCGAGGTGCCCCCGGCCGTCGGGCCCGACACCGGGCTGACCCCGGTGACGCTGGGGGCGCCCATGATCCAAGTGTCACCGAGGTCGCCGGCGGAAAAGCCGCCGAACAGGACCATCTGGCTAGTAGACGTGTCATAAGCCATCCCGGACAAAGAGCGGGCGGAGGGGGCGTTCGCCGGTAAGAGCTGGGCCCACGTGGCGCCGGTCCACGCCCAGGTGTCACCGACGGCGCCGATGTTGGAGCCGCCGAAGAGGAGCAGCTGGTTGGTCACGGCGTTGTAGGCCATGACCGAGTCCTCACGGGCGGACGGGGCGTTGGCCGGTGAGAGCTGGGACCACGTGGTGCCGTTCCACGCCCAGGTGTCTGCCAAGTTGGCACCGTTAGAACCGCCGAAGAGGACCAGCTCTCCCCCGCCCATCGTCGGGTCGTAGGCGATGGTCGAGTCGGAGCGCGCCGACGGGCTGAGGGCCGGGGCGAGCAGGGACCAAGAGCTTCCGTTCCAGTCCCAGGTGTCTGCCTTTAAACCGCCGGGCCCGGTGCCCCCGAACAGGACCAGCTGGTTGCTGGCGGTGTCGTAGGCCATGGTGGACCAGGCACGGGCCGAGGGCCCGGCCCCGGGTAGGGCCACCTCGGTCCATGTGGTCCCGTTCCAGGCCCACGTGTCGCTCAGGTCGGCGGTGCCGGTATAGCCGCCGAACAGGACCAGCTGGCTGGTGGCGACGTCGTAGGCCACGGTCGCGTAATCGCGGGCCGAAGGGCTGTTCGTGCATGTGGTCGTACAGCCGGGGTCAGCGCTGTCGTCAACTTGTACCCAGTTGGCGCCGTTCCAGCTCCAGGTGTCGTTCTGGTAGGAGCCCGTAAAGCCCCCGAACACGATCGTCTGGCCCGTGGCCGGGTCGTACGCCTGCACGTGCCCGAGCCGCGCCAAAGGGGCCGTGGCCGGGGTGGCCTGGTACCAGGTCGCATTGGAGTACGTGAACTGGTCGGCGCCCGTCTTGGGGCTGGTGCCGGCGCTGCCGGTGACGGTGACGTCGACCGTGCCGGCCGCCTCGGCCGGGGAGGTGGCGGTTATCGAGGTGGACGAGCCGACGGTGTAGGTGGCCGCCGTCGTGCCGAAGTTGACGGCTCCGGTGGCCGCTATCCCGGCGAAGCCCGTACCGGTGATAGTGACCGAGGTGTTCCCGGTCGTCGGGCCCGACACGGCGCTGAGGGCGGTGACGCTGGGGGCGCCCATGATCCAGGTGTCGTTGTAGTAAGTAGTGCCGTTGTAGCCGCCGGACAGGACCATCTGAGCGGTAGACACGTCATACGACATGGTGAGAGCGGCGCGGGCCATGGGGCTGGAGGTCGGAGCAAGTTGTCCCCAGGTCGCCCCGTTCCAGTCCCAGGTGTCGTTGTAATAGGTGGTGCCGTTGTTCCGGCCGCCGAACAGGACCAGCTGGCCACCGTTGGCCGAGTCGTAGGCCATAGACGCCCCGAAACGGGCCGAAGGGCTGCTCGTGCACGTTGCGGTACAAGTGAGGTCGCCGGCATTACCGACCTGGCTCCAAGTGGAGCCGTTCCAGGCCCAGGTGTCGTTGTAGTAGCCGGTGCTGGTGCCGCCGAAGAGAAGTAGTTCGCCCCCGTTCATGGCCGGGTCGTAGGCCATCGAGGCGAACTCCCGGCCACTCGGGCTGGTGGCGGGGCTGAGCTGTACCCAGTTGGCCCCGTTCCAGTCCCAGGTGTCGTTGTCGTAGGTGGCGTTGTTGTAACCGCCGAACAAGATCGTCTGGCCCGTAGCCGGGTCGTAGGCCTCCGCCGATCCAAAGCGTACCGAAGGGGCCGTGGCCGGGGTGGCCTGGTACCAGGTCGAATTGGAAAAGGTGAACTGGTCGGCGCCCGTATCGGGGCTGGTGCCGGCGCTGTCGGTCACAGTGACGTCGACCGTTCCGGCCGCCCCGGCCGGGGAGATGGCGGTGATCGAGATGGACGAGGTCGGAACGAAGCTGGTCGCCGCCGTCGTGCCGAAGTTGACGGCGCTGACCCCGGCAAAACCCGTGCCGGAGATGATGACGGCGACGCNNTGCCGTTTAAGCCGCCGAACAGGACCATCTGAGCGGTGGCCACGTCATATGAGCTGGTGAGAATGTAGCGGGCGCTGGGGCTGGAGGTCGGAGCAAGCTGGCCCCAGGTCGCCCCGTTCCAGTCCCAGGTGTCGCTGTAATAGGTGGTGCCGTTGTTCCGGCCGCCGAACAGGACCAGCTGGCCCCCGTTGGCCGGGTCGTAGGCCATGGACGCATAGAAGCGGGCGGCGGGGCTGGTGGTGGGGCTGAGCTGGGCCCAGGTGTTGGTGTTGTCGTTCCAGGTCCAGGTGTCGTTGAGGACGGCGCTGTTGTTGATGCCGCCGAAAAGGACCAGTTGGCCACCGTTGACCGGGTCGTAGGCCATCGACGCCCCGTAGCGGGCGGAAGGGCTGGTGGCGGGGCTGAGCTGGGCCCAGGTGGTGCCGTTCCAGGTCCAGGTGTCGTTGTCGTAGGCGCCGTTGTAGCCGCCGAACAGGACCAGCTGGCCCCCGTTGGCCGAGTCGTAGGCCATCGACGCCCCGTCGCGGTCCGAAGGGCTGTTCGTGCACGTCGTGGTGCAACTGGTGTCGCCGGTATTGCCGACCTGGCTCCAGGTCGAGCCGTTCCAGGCCCAGGTGTCGTTGTAGTAGCTGGTGCCGTTGTAACCGCCGAAGAGAAGTAGCTCGCCGCCGTTCATGGCCGGGTCGTAGGCCATGGCAGCGAACTCCCGGCTACTCGGGCTGGTGGCAGGGCTGAGCTGTACCCAGTTGGCCCCGTTCCAGTCCCAGGTGTCGTTGTAGTACGTGCTGCTGCCGGTAAAACCGCCGAACAAGATCGTCTGGCCCGTGGCCGGGTCGTAGGCCTCGGCATATCCATAGCGCGCCGAAGGGGCCGTGGTCGGGGCCGCCGCGTACCAGGTCGAATTGGAGTAGGTGAACTGGTCGGCGCCCGTCTTGAGGCTGGTGCCGGCGCTGCCGGTCACGGTGACATCGACAGTTCCGGCCGCCTCGGCCGGCGAGGTGGCGGTTATCGAGGTGGA
>PMWT01000150.1 GCA_003166025.1 Acidimicrobiaceae bacterium
CCCACACCTAGTGCCCAACGTTTACGGCGTGGACTACCAGGGTATCTAATCCTGTTCGCTCCCCACGCTTTCGCTCCTCAGCGTCAGCTCCGGCCCAGCGCACCGCCTTCGCCACCGGTGTTCCTCCTGATATCTGCGCATTTCACCGCTACACCAGGAATTCCGTGCGCCCCTACCGGGCTCTAGCCACAGCAGTATCAGATGGCAGCCCCAGGTTGAGCCTGAGGATTTCACACCTGACTTACTGAGCCGCCTACGAGCTCTTTACGCCCAATAAATCCGGACAACGCTCGCTCCCTACGTATCACCGCGGCTGCTGGCACGTAGTTGGCCGGAGCTTCTTCTGCAGGTACCGTCACTATCGTCCCTGCTCGAAAGAGGTTTACAACCCGAAGACCTTCATCCCTCACGCGGCGTTGCTGCGTCAGGCTTTCGCCCATTGCGCAAGATTCCCCACTGCTGCCTCCCGTAGGAGTCTGGGCCGTGTCTCAGTCCCAGTGTGGCTGGTCGTCCTCTCAGACCAGCTACCCGTCGTAGTCTTGGTAGGCCGTTACCCCACCAACAAACTGATAGGCCGCGAGACCCTCCCGAAGCGGTAGGCCCATTTCCTCACCTGGCCATGCGGCCTGATGGAGTCATCCGGTATTAGCAGCGGTTTCCCGCTGTTATCCCAGTCTTCGGGGCAGGTTTCTCACGTGTTACTCACCCGTTCGCCACTCGGCCTTCTCCGGTGTTTCCACCGAATGAGCCTCGTTCGACTTGCATGTGTGAAGCACGCCGCCAGCGTTCGTCCTGAGCCAGGATCAAACTCTCCATCGAGACCTCCAGCACGCCGAAGCGCGCCTTCGAATCCATTTATTGAAGAGCGCCAGCCCTGAGCCTTCAGGGCTGGATGGCACAAAACGGAAGTTGTTGTCCGTCTAATGCTTGACAAGATTGGTGTTCCGGCTCTCGCCGGCGCACCCGCACTAGCTTTTTGCTTCCTCTGTTCCGTTTTCAAGGTCCACTGCCCGCGGCGGCACACGTCTGCTTGGTAGCAGGCGGCGGTGCCAACCGCTAAGCGCCTCACTGCGGAGCGCTAACCCCACCGTGTGGCGTCGCTTGGCGAGACTTGCTCACCTAAGCGGCTTTCTAGCTTAACTCACCCGGCGGAGCTTGTCAAACGATGGACCACCTCGGGGGGCGAACCCTGAGGAGGAGCACCTTGACGGCACCGCCTCGGCCCGCCGGATTGGCGAGCACAGGTCATAGTAGCCGACTTTGGGCGGCAGTGCGGCAACCGGTGCCGCAACTTCCCCGCGAGGCGGTCTTTCGCAGCCCGCCAGCGGTCTTTCACCGGCCCGACATCGGTCATTCACGGCCGGCCGCGGGCCGGGCTGCTCAGGGCTGACCAGGGGGCGACGCCGCCCGGGCCGGTGGACCAGACGCCACCGAAGCCCACGGGCTCCCGGCTACAACGTAACGCCATAGCAGGTCAGCGCCCTTGGTCAAGCCGACCCGGGGCGTCGCGACGACCTCTCCGCCCGCCCCTACACCGTCATCGGCCAGCCACAACCCGCTGGCCGGGGTGGTCAGGTCCAGGCCATTGTCGGCCCCGGTGGTCCCGAACGCCTCGCATAGCCGGCCCGGGCCCCGGCACAGGTCCCGCTCCCGCATCTGGCGCTGGCCCCGCCAACGCGCCTGCATCATGGCGGGCACACCGCCGACGGGCTGAGCGGCCCGCAGCAAGACGGCGGAGGCGGTGCCCTCGGGGCCGCACACCACGTTCGCGCACCAGTGCACCCCGTAAGAGAAGTAAACGTAGAGCCGCCCGCTTGGGCCGAACATGATCTGGGCCCGCGGGGTCGGGCCCCTGTAGGCGTGGCTCCCGGGGTCGTCGGCCCCGAGGTAAGCCTCGACCTCCACTAGGCGGGCCTTACGCCCATCGTCGCGCACGAGCAGCTTGCCGATCAGGGCTCGAGCCACGTCGCGGGCGTCGCCGGCAAAAAACTCGCTTGTCAGGGCTATCTCTGCCCCGCCTGACGGGGTCACGGCCAACGAGTCACGGCCAACGGGTCACGGCCGCGCCGGAGGGGCTACTCGGACGGGGCGGGCCCCGATGGGCCCTTCGGGGCCTGGCGCCCTCCCGTGCCCCCCCGAGGCCCATGGCTGCCGGGACCGGCGGGCCGGGACATCCCGAAGCGTTCGGCGTCGGTGCGCAGGACGGCGGAGAAACGCTCGAGCTCGGCCGCTACAGGCACCGGCCCGGCCCCCCCGGGCGTCGTGCGGCGCGACACCGGCACACCCGGCTCGAACAAAGCGGTCGCCTCGCTCCCGAGGGCGGGGTGCGCCGTCACCAGCTCGACCAGGGGCACCCGACGTTGCATTGAGTCACGCACCACCGCGCCGACGAGCTCGTGGGCTTTGCGGAACGGCATGCCCCTCTCTACCAGCCACTCGGCCAGGTCCGTGGCCGCCAGGGCGGGGGCGTCGGCGGCCCGGGCCATGGCCTGGGTGTCGAAGATCGCCGTCGCCATAAGGCCCCGCAGGGCTTCGAGCGACCGTTCGAACTGGTCGAGGGAGTCGAAAAGGGGCTCCTTGTCCTCCTGGAGGTCCCGGTTGTAGGCCAGCGGCAGGCCCTTCAGCGTCGCCAGGAGCGCCGTCAGGTGACCGATCAGCCGGCCCGTCTTGCCCCGGGCCAGCTCGGCGATGTCGGGGTTCTTCTTCTGCGGCATCATCGAACTGCCCGTGGAGTAGGCGTCGTCGAGATGCATGAAACCGAACTCCTCGGTCGACCAGAGCACGATCTCCTCGCCCAGGCGGGACAGATGGGTGCCCGCCAGAGCCAGGTCGAAGAGGGCTTCGGCCACGAAATCACGGTCGGCCACGGCGTCCAGGGAATTGTCGAAGCGGGCTGAGAAACCGAGCTCGCGCGCCACCCAGTCCGGGTCGAGGGGCAGCGACGAGCCGGCCAGGGCGCCCGCGCCCAGGGGCGACACGTCCAGGCGCCGGCGGGTGGCGGCGATGCGGTCCACGTCCCGGGCCAGCGCCCAGCCGTGGGCCAGCAGGTGATGGGCCAGCAGGACCGGCTGCGCCCTCTGGAGATGGGTGTAGCCCGGCAGGTAGGCATCGCCGGCCTCGCGCGCCCGGGCCAACAGGACATCTTGGAGGGCGATGATGGCTTTGGCCACCTGGCCCAGGGACCGTTTGGTGAACAGGCGGAGGTCGGTGGCCACCTGGTCGTTCCGGCTGCGCCCGGTGTGGAGGCGGGCCCCGACCTCGGGGGCCAGCTCGGTCACCCGGCGTTCTATGGCGGTGTGGACGTCTTCGTCGCCGGGCTTGAAGACGAAGTGGCCTTCGGCCAGCTCCCCCTCCACCTGGACGAGGGCGGCGAGAAGGGCCCCGCTCTCCTCGTGGGTGAGCAGGCCCGCCCGCTCCAGGCCGAGCACATGGGCCCGGCTGCAGGTGATGTCGTCGGGCGCCAGCCGGCGGTCGAACGAAAGGCTCTCGGTGAACGCAAAGAGCTCCGGTGACTGCTTGCTCTCGCCGAAGCGGCCCTGCCAGAGCGTCACGGCGGTCAGACTATCCCTTGTGCCCGCGCCCGCCGCTATTCAACCGTTCCGGCACCGGTCCCGGCACCGGTCACGGCGCCAGGCCGACCAGGGCCCTGCTTGCTGGACCAGGTCTCGATGCCGAGGCCGAAGATGCGCACAAAGCCCTCGGCGTCCTGATGGCGGAACCGGTCGGCCGCAGTGTAAGTGGCCAGGTCGTGGTCGTACAGGCCCACCGCGGAGCGGCGGCCGGCCACGAAACAGCAACCGAGCCCGGCGGGCGCCGTCCCCGGCTCACAGCGCAGGCGGACGTCACCAGTCACGAAGTGCTGCGTCTCTGCGAAAAAGGCATCGAGGGACGCCTTGAGCGGCGAGTACCACAGCCCGTCGTAGACCAGTTCGGCCCAGCGAGGTTCGAGGCGGGCCTTCTCGTGGGCCACGTCGCGCTCCAGCGTCATGCTTTCGAGATCGGCGTGGGCCATCAGTAGGGCCAGAGCGCCGGGGCACTCATAGATCTCCCGGCTCTTTATCCCGACCCGCCGGTTCTCGATCATGTCCAGCCGCCCATAGCCGTAAGGCCCGACTATGGCGTCCAGCGCCGGCACCAGGTCGTGAAGGGGCACGGGCCGGCCGTCGAGGGCGACGGGCAGGCCGCTGTCGAAGCTGATCACGACCTCCCTGGGCTCTCCCCCGGCCGCACGGGGCACGGTCAGTTCGTAGACGTCGGCGGGCGGCATGACCCAGGGGTCCTCCAGGATGCCGCACTCGACGGTCCGCCCCCACAGGTTCTGGTCGACCGAATAGGGGCTCGCCTTGGTGGCACTTATGGGGATGCCGAAGCGCTCGGCGTACTCGATCGAGTCGTCCCGGGTGAAGCCCCAGACACGCACCGGCGCTATCACCTCGAGGTCCGGGGCCAGGGCGCGGCTGGACACCTCGAAACGCACCTGGTCGTTGCCCTTGCCCGTGCAGCCGTGGGCGATGGCGTCGGCCCCGTGGCGCCGGGCCGCCTCCACCAGGTGCTTGACAATTATGGGCCGGGAAAGCGCGCTGATGAGCGGGTACTTGCCCTCGTAGAGAGCGTTGGCCCGGACGGCGGTGGCCACGAAATCGCGCCCGAACTCCTCGCGGACGTCCGCTACTTCGACATCGACGGCGCCGGCTCCCAGCGCCCGACTGCGGATGGCGTCCCAGTCGCCTCCCTGGCCGAGGTCAGCGGCGAGGGCCACGACTTCGACGCCCATCTCCTCGGTCATCCAGCGCACGAGGACCGAGGTGTCCAGCCCACCGCTGTAAGCCAGCACTACTTTCTTGGCCATTTTGCTTGCTCCTTGTCTTCGGGCCCTGTCCTGGGGCCCCTGTCTTAGGGCCCCTGTCTTGGGGCCCCTGTCTTGGGGCCCCGGTACTCGGGGCCGCTGTCAGCGGTCCTGCTCGGGGTCGGGCGCGGCCATGTCCGCCAGTCGCCGGGCCAGCGCCGAGCCGCCCACACCCTCGGCCGCGATCACGAGCACGGTGTCGTCGCCGGCGACCGTGCCCGCTATGTCAGCCAGCCCCGCCCGGTCGAGGGCCGAGGCGACGACGTGGGCGCACCCGGGGGGCGTGCGCACGATCACGAGGTTGGCCGAGCTGGTGACATCAGCCATCCACTCCCCCAGGACCCGCCGCAGGTGCAGTTCGGGGGCGGGCCTGTCGTCGGGGCCTTCGGGGATGGCGTAGACCAGGGCGCCCCCGGCTCCGCGCACCCTCACGGCCCCCAGCTCTTCCAGGTCCCGGGAGACGGTGACCTGCGTGGCGTCCACGCCCTGTTCGGCGAGCAGCCGGACGAGCTCGGACTGGCTGGTGACGGCCTCTTTCTTCAGGATCTGGCTCACCCGGTGCTGGCGCTGGGTCTTGGTGGCTCTCATTTCAGGCCTCGAACGTCTGGCATTTCAGGCCCAGAACATCCAGCTCAGCACGCCGCGCATGGCCCGCAGCCGGTTGCCGGCCTGGGGCCAGACGAGGCTGGCGGGCCCGTCGATGACCTCGGCCGTGACCTCTTCGCCCCGATGGGCGGGCAAGCAGTGGAGAAAAACGGCGCCCGGTGCCGCCCGGGCCATCAGCGGGGCGTCCACCTGGTAGGCCGCGAAGGCGTCCCGCCGCTCCAGGGACTCCGCCTCCTGCCCCATGGAGACCCAGACGTCGGTGCACACCGCCTCGGCCCCCGCTACGGCATCGGTGGGCGACGGCACCTCGCTCAGCGTGCCGCCCAGGGCGACCACGGCGTCAAGGGTGACTTCGTCCAGGCCGTGGCCGGGGGGCGTGGCCAGGGCGACCTCGACGCCGGTCATGGCGCAGGCCAGGGCAAAGCTGCGGGCTACGTTGTTGCCGTCACCGACCCAGGCCACGCGGTGGCCCTCGAGGTGCCCTCCCCAATGGGCGCGCAACGTGATCAGGTCGGCGATGGCCTGCAGGGGGTGGCTACGGTCGGACAGAAGGTTGACCACGGGCACGCTTGACACCGCCACCATGCGCTCGAGCACGCCGTGGTCGAGGACGCGGGCGCCGATGGCGGCGTGGTACTGGGCCAGGGTCCGGACCACGTCCTCGGCGCTCTCCCGGGAGTCGATGCCCACTTCGTCGCCGCGGATCGTCACGGGGTGCCCGCCGAGCTGGAAAACGGCCATCTCCGACGAATTGCGGGTACGGGCCGACGGTTTTTGGAACAACAGGGCGACCCCCCGGCCGGCCAGGACACGGGGAGGGTTCTCGTCCCGGGCCAGGTCGAGCACGCGCGCTAGTTCGGCGGGGGCCAGGTCGTCGACGTCGAGAATGTGCCTGGTCATGCCGATGCTCCCTCCAGGACGCGGCCCAGGATGTCGACGGCCTCGTCTATCTCCGCTTCGCTGACGAGCAGCGAGGGGGCCAGGCGCAGGGCGCTGTCGGTGACGGCGTTGACGACCAGGCCCTGCTCCATGCATTTCGCCACCACGGCCTTCGCCTCGGTGCCGGTGACCTCCACGCCCAGTAGTAGGCCCAGGCCCCGCACGGCGCGCACCGAAGGCAGGGCGGACAACTTATCCCGTAAGTACTGGCCTCGCTTCCGGGCCAGGTCGGGCACGTCCACGGCCTCCATGACGGCGAGGGTGGCCTGGGCCGCCGATGCGGCCAACGGCTGGCCTCCGAAGGTCGTGGCGTGGTCGCCGGGGACAAACGCCGACGCCACTTCCGACCGGGCCCAGCACGCCCCGATGGGGACGCCGTTGCCCAGCGCCTTGGCCACGGTGACGACGTCGGGGCGGATCCCGTAGTGCTGGAAACCCCACCAGCGGCCGGTACGACCGAGGCCGGTCTGGACCTCGTCGACCATGAAGAGCAGGTCGCGCTCATCGCACAGCCGGCGTACGGCCTGGAAGTACTCGGGCCCGGCCGGCCACACACCGCCTTCGCCCTGGACGGGCTCGAGCAGTATGGCCGCCACTTCGGGGGTCACGGCCTTTTCCAGCCCCTCGATGTCCTGCCAGGCCACGTGGCGGAACCCGTCCGGGAGGGGCTGGAAAGCCTCGTGCTTGGCCGGCTGGCCCGTGGCATGCAGCGTCGCCAGGGTGCGCCCGTGGAACGACCCGTAGGCGCTCAACACCACGTAGCGCCCGTGGCCCGCCCACTTGCGGGCCAATTTAATGGCGCACTCGTTGGCTTCCGCCCCGCTGTTGGCGAAAAAGACCTTCCCGTCGCCGCCGATCAGCCGGTCGAGCGTGGCGGCCACCTCCGGACCGGGCACGGTACCGAAAAGATTGGACGTGTGCAGCAATGTGTTGGCGGCGCGGCACAGCGCCTCGGCCACCGCCGGGTGGGCGTGGCCGAGCGAAGTCACGGCCAGCCCCGACAGAAAATCAAGGTAACGCCGGCCTTGTTCGTCCCAGAGGTACGAGCCCCGGCCCCGCACGAAGGTAACGCTGGGCGCGGCGTACGTCGACATCAGGTAGGTCATGCCGTCACCATGGTGCCCACCCCGCTACGGGTAAAGAACTCGAGGACCAGCGCATGAGCGGACCGGCCGTCCAGGATGTGGGCCTGGGCCACTCCCCCGGTCACGGCCTCGATCGCGGCGCGAGCCTTGGGCACCATGCCGCCTGCCACCGCCCCGTCGTCGATCAGGGCCTCGAGCGCCGCCGCGCTCAGATGGCTCTGGAGGCTGGTGGGGTCGTCGTGGCGGGCCCGGATGCCGTCGATATCGGTGAGGAAGACGAGCTTCTCCGCACCCAGCGCGATGGCGATGGCGCCGGCGGCGGTATCGGCGTTGATGTTGTAAGCCTGACCGGTGCCGCCGTCGGTCCCTATCGTGGCCACGACCGGGACCAGGTCCTCGGCCAGCAGCCGCAGTAACAGTTCGGGGGCCACCCGGGAAATGTGGCCCACAAAGCCGAGGTCGGGGTCGAGGGCGGTGGCCTGGATGAGCCCGCCGTCCTCGCCCGAGACCCCCACGGCCATCGGTCCGTGGACGTTGACGGCCGACACGATATCCCGGTTGACCTTGCCCACGAGCACCATGCGGGCGATGTCGAGGGTCTCGGCGTCGGTGACCCGCAAGCCGTCCCGGAACTCGGGCTTCTTGCCCAGGCGGGCCATGAGCTCGCCGATCTGGGGGCCCCCACCATGGACGACCACGGTCCGTATCCCGACCGACCGCATGAGGACGACGTCGGTGGCGAAATCGGCCAGGTCCGACCCGCCGCCCAGGGCGTTCCCCCCGTACTTGACCACGACCGTCTTGCCCCAGAACCGGCGGATGTAAGGCAGCGCCTCGACGAGGATCTCGGCCTTGGCGCCTGCGGTCAGTTCCGGCGCGCCCATTTCCGGCGCGCCCCGGGCCGCCATGCCCGTGCCCAGGCTCACCTCATAACCCATAACGACTAAGTATACAGACTAATGAATGCACATTCAAACGGGGCTTCAAGCTGCTAACCCGGCCAGGGGCAACCCCGTCGTCTCCGGCCAGCCCATGACGGCGTTGGCGCACTGGAGAGCCTGGCCGGAGGCGCCCTTAACCAGGTTGTCGAGGGCGCATATGGCAATTACCCAGCCCGTGCGGGGGTCGCGCCGGGCGGTGAGATGGGCGGTGTTGGCGCCGAGAGTGGCCTTGGTGGAGGGACTGCGGGCCGAGACGACCACGAACGGTTCGGTCCTGTAGGCCTCCGCCAGCACTTCGAGGGGGCTCTCGTCCCGGCCGGTCCGGGGCCGGGCGTAGCACGTGGCCAGTATCCCCCGGTTCATCGGGGCGAGGTGGGGGGTGAAAATGAGCTGGGCCCCGATGGCCTGCTCCATCTCGGGGGTGTGGCGGTGGTTGAGCAGCCCGTAGGCGGTGAAATCCTCGTCCACCGCGCAAAACTGCGTGGCTTCGGCCAGCTTGCGCCCCGCCCCCGAGACCCCGCTGGCGGCGTCCACCACGATGCCCGTGGGCTCGACGAGCCCGCTACCGACCAGCGGTGCCAGGGCCAGGGTGGCCGCAGTCACGTAGCAACCGGGCGCCGCCACCAGCCGGGCGCCGGCCAGGTCCTTGCGGTCGAGCTCGGGCAGGCCGAACACGGCGCCGGCCAGCAGTTCCGGGCAGGTGTGCTCGGCGCCGTACCAGGTCGGGTAAAGACCGGGGTCCTTCAGGCGAAAATCGGCCGCCAGATCTACGACATGGCCCACGCGGGGCAAGATCTCGGGGACCAGCTTCTGGGAGGCGCCGTGGGGCAGGGCGCAGAACACCAGGTCCGCGCCGTCGGCTTGGGCGGCTTGGGTGGGGCCGAAGCACAGGCCCGGGTAGGCGCCGGCCAGGGCTGGGTACAGATCGGCCACGGCCGCCCCCTCGTTGGAGCTGGCGGTGACTGCGACCACTTCGAAGTAAGGGTGGCCGGCCAGCAGCCGCAGCAGCTCGGCGCCGGTGTAGCCCGAGGCGCCCAAGATGGCGACGGTCCTCTTTTCGGCCATGACCGTCCCACTATACACGCGTGTGCATAATGATTCAGTTACAACCAGTGAGCCGGTACGAAGAGCCTCAGGCCCGGCGCAGGACGGCCCCGTGGCGCTCCAGGGCGGCGGCGGCAGCCCTTTCGCGCACTTCGGCCACCTCCGGGTCGGTGAGGGTGCGGTCGGGCGCCCGTAGGCGGGCTCGGAAAGCCAGGCTGCGCCGGCCCCGAGAGGCGTCCCGCCAGACGTCGAAAAGGCCCACTTCTTCGGCTAGTTCACCGGCCGCCTCTCTCAACGTCACCTCCAGCGCACCCGCGACAACGTCGTCGCCCACGAAAAAGGCCATGTCGAGGTCAGACGCCGGGTAGCGGCTGACCGGGCGGATCTGCCATCCTTCCGCCACCGCGCCCAACACCCCGGCCAGGTCGACCAGAAGGACCGCCACCCGTCCTGTCAGGTCATAACGCTCGGCCAGCTCGGGGGCCAGCTCGCCCACCACCCCTATGACCTGCCCCCCGCCCACGACGGCGGCCCGCCGGCCGGGGTGGAGGGACCCGGCCACGGCCAACGCTCCGGTGGCGTCGCCTGAAGTCCCCTCGCCTGAAGTCCCCTCGCCTGAAGTCNNCCTCGCCTGAAGTCTGGGCCGGGCCGGGCCAGGGCACCACAGCCGGGCCCGACACCCTGGTCCCCCCAGCCAGCACCTGCCAGGCGCGCACGGCGTAGGCGGCGTCGACGCCGTCGCCCACAGCCACCAGGCCGAGCTGTTCCCACTCCAGCACGCCCTCGACCAGGCCGTGCGGGCCTCCCGGCGGGGCCAGGCGGAACACGCGGCCGATCTCGAACAGGCTGAGGGCGCCGGCGTGGCGCTCCCGGTTGAAGCGGACGGCTTGGAGCAGTCCAGGCAGCAGGGCGGTACGCAAAAGGCCCTGCGACTGGTCGAGGGGGTTCTCCAGGCGTAACGCCGGCGAGCTCTCCAGCCCGGCCCGGTCGAGGTCGGCCTCCGACAGGAAGGTGCTCGTCCACACCTCGTCGGCCCCGCAGCCCGCCATCAGTTCGCGCGCCCGGCGCCGCCCTCTCTGGTACTGGGTGAGCCCAGCCCCTCCGAACGGGCGCTCGGGCAGAGTGCGGGCGATGTTGTCGTACCCGTGGATGCGGGCGACCTCTTCGATCAGGTCTACTTCGCGGTTGCAGTCGCGCCGCCACGTCGGCACCTTGACCTCGAAGCTGGTGCCCTCGGCCGCCGTCACCTCGAAGCCGAGGGGCGCGATCAGCTCGGCGCAATCGGACGGGCTGAGAGACGTCCCCAGGACCAGGTTGGCGCGCTCGGTGCGCAGGACCACCGGTGGGGGCGGGGCACTGGCGGCGCGGACGTCCGCCGTCGGCCCCCGGCGCACCCGTGGGCCCAGAAGTTCGACGAAGCGGTCGACGGCCCGAGGGGCGAGGCCGATGTCGACCCCCCGCTCGAAGCGGGCGCGGGCCTCGCTGTTGAGGCCGAGGCGCTTTCCCGTGGACGAGATGGCCTCCGGGCTGAAGTTGGCCGCTTCCAGAAGCACCGTCGTCGTGCCCGCCGATATCTCCGCCGCCGCGCCTCCCATTATCCCGCCCACGCCGACGCTGGCGCCGGTGGCGTCCGCGATCACGCAGTCCTCGGGCGAAAGCCGCCGGACGGCGCCGTCGAGCGTGACGATCTCTTCGCCCGGCCGGCCCTGGCGGACGTTGAGGCCCCGCCCAGCCAGGCGGTCGAGGTCGTAGGGATGGTTGGGTTGGCCGAGCTCGAGCATCACGTAATTGGACACGTCGACCACCGGGCTTATGGGCCGCATCCCGGCCAAAGTGAGCCGGCGCGTCACCAGTGGCGCCACCATCGCATCGGCCACCCCTTCTATGACCGTGCCAGTGAAACGGGGGCACAGGCCGGCGGCGTCTCCGTCCACCGCCACCCGGGCCCTTTCGACGCCCTCGCTGACCACGTGGCGCGGCTCGGGGATGGCGAAGGGGGCGCGCAGGCCGGCGGCGAGATCCCGGGCCACGCCGGCCATGCACAGGCAGTCGCCCCGGTTGGGGCTCACCTCGAGGTCGAAGACGATGTCCTCGCCGAAGCCGAGCACGTCCGCCAATGCCTGGCCGGGCTCGCCGGCACCGGGAGGCAGAAGGTATATGGCCGGGGCCGGGCCTTCGGGCCCGAGGCCGAGCTCGAGAGCGGAGCAGAGCATCCCGTTGGACCACTCCCCCCTCAGCTTGCGCCGTCCTATCTCCAGGCCGCTGGGCATGACCGTGCCCAGGGTGGCCAGGGGGACCAGGTCGCCCGCCTTCATGTTGAACGCGCCACAGCAGATCTGCAGCGCCTCGCCGTCGCCGGCGTCAACGTCGACGAGATGGATCCGGTCGGCGGAGGGGTGGGGCCGGGTGGCGAGGACTTGGGCGACGACGATGCCCGGCAGGACCGGGCCTATTTTCTCCGTACCCTCGACCACTAGCCCGAGGAACGAAAGCGTGCGCGCTATTTCCTCCGCCGAGCCCTCTACGGGCGTGAAATCACGGATCCAGGAAAGCGGTGCGCGCATGCGGTCCTCAAAATTGGCTCAGGAAGCGGATGTCGTTGTCGACCAGGTCGCGTAAATCGGCCAGCCCGGTGCGGGCCGCGGCCAACCGGTCGATGCCGAAACCCCAGGCAAAACCGGTGTACCTTTCGGCGTCTATGCCGACAGCATGGAAAACAGCCGGGTCGACCATCCCGCAGCCGCCGAGCTCGACCCAGCCCGAGCCCGAACAGGTGCGACAGCCGGTACCGCCGCATACCCAGCAAGTGACGTCGAACTCGGCTGAAGGCTCGGTAAAAGGGAAGAAACTGGGCCGGAGGCGGGCATGGCGCCCGGGCCCGAAAAAGGCGCCCGTAAAAGTCTCCAGCACGCCGGCCAGGTCGCCCATGCTTATGCCCTCGTCCACCACGAGCGCCTCGACCTGATGAAAGACGGGGAGGTGCCGAGCGTCGGGGGTGTCCCGGCGGTAACAACGACCCGGGACCACGGCATAAATCGGCGGCGGCTGCGATTCCATCAGGCGGACCTGGACCGGCGAGGTATGCGTACGCAGCAGGACGCTCTCGGGCTCACCCGCTTTCAGGTAGAAGGTGTCGAACATCCCCCGCGCCGGATGGTGGGGAGGCATGTTGAGAGCTTCGAAATTATGCCAGTCGTCTTCGACCTCGGGGCCCTCGGCCACCTCGAAACCCATGGAGACGAAGATGTCCTCCAGTTCGTCACGGACCTGGGACACGAGATGGGCATGGCCGCGGGCGATGGGCGCGCTCATGCGCTCGGCCAGCGGCCCGTGACCGGTGGTGAAAAGCCCGGCGGCTTCGCTCAGGTCGAGCCGTTCGGAACCGGCCTGGCGGGCCGCCTCCTCGGCCGCCAGCACGGCCCGGCGGCGGTCGTACAGCTGCTCGAGCTCGGCCCGGGCCTGCTGGAGGGACTGGCCGAGAAGGCGCCTCTCGTCCGGCTCGAGGTCCCGCAGCGTAGCGGTGATGGCCGAAAGCCCGCTTCTTTTCCCAAAGGCCTCAGCTTCCACGGCCCGCAGCTCAGTCAGCGAGGACGCCCCGGCGATCAGCGCTTTGCCGCGTTCGAGGGCCGTTGCGACGCCGTTCATATCCCCGACAGCTTGCCAGTTCCCCGTCATCGCGTGGCGTCATCGCGCGGTGGCACTCCGTGGCGCCTCTGGCGGGCCGCCTCGAAGCACAGGACGGCGGCGACCATGCCGACGTTGAGCGATTCGGCGCCCGCCGCCATCGGGATGCTGACCACCCCGTCAAGGAGCGGGCGCAACTCCGCCAACGCCAGTCCGGCGGCCTCGTTGCCGAGCACGAAAGCCGTGGGGCGGGTGAGGTCCGTGGTGGCGTAATCGGACCCCCCTTCGACGGCCGTGGCCAACCTGGTCAAGCCCCACGCCCCCAGCTCGCTCAGGACGTCGGTGGCGGGGCCCGCCGCCACCACGGGCACGTGCAGGACGGCACCGGCCGAGGCGCGGACGGCTTTGGGGTTATAGACGTCCACCGTTCCCTCGCAGCACACCAGTGCGTCCACGCCGGCGGCCCAGGCGGAACGCACGACGGTACCGGCGTTACCGGGGTCCCTCACGTCGACGCACACCAACAGCAGGCGGGGGCCGGCGGCGCGGACGTCCTCCAGGGTGAACGCGGGCATGCCGACCACGGCGATGACGGGCTGGGGCGTGACAGTGCCCGCCACCCGGGCCAGCACGCCGGCCTCGAGCTCGAAAACCCGGGCCCCCTGCTCGTAACACTGAGCCACCAGGCCGGACAGCCGGTCGGAGCTCCAGCCCGCGTCCAGGTACACGGCCTCGATGGGCGTGGCGGCTTTCAACGCTTCTTCGAGAAGGTTGAGGCCCTCGATGACGAAGCGCCCCTCATCAGCCCGCGCGCTACGCCGGTCTACCAGACGTCGCAACCGCTGGACCCGCTGATGGCGGTAGGCGAGGCTCGTCAAGGGCGCCAGCTCAACGGCAACCGGGCACTAGGCCTCGGCGGCAGCTACCTTTTCGCCTGCCGTCTCGGCCTTTACGCCGGCACCAGCGGCCACGCCTGCTCCAGGTGGCGATGGCAGCGCCTCTCGGGCCAGTCCGACCAAGCGGGCGAAGGCGGCCTCGTCTCGCACGGCGATGTCGGCCAGCACCTTGCGGTCCACTTCGATCCCCGCCGCGTTGAGACCGGCGATGAAGCGGCTGTAGGTCGAGCCGTTGGCCCGACAGGCAGCGTTGACCCGCTGCACCCACAGCCGGCGGAAGTCGCCCTTCCTCGCCCTACGGTCCCGGAAGGCGTAGACGCCCGAATGCATGACCTGCTCGTGGGCCGCCCGGTAACTGCGGCTCTTGTTGCCGTAATAACCCCGCGCCGCCTCTAGGACCGACCGATGGTGCTTCCTACCGTGAACGGCGCGCTTTACCCGTGCCAACTGGATCTCCTTCTTTCAGCCACTGTCGGGCTCAGATGCCGAGCAGACGCTTCATCGACTTGACGTCGGCGGGGGCCACGTCGCACTCGCGTCCCAACCGCCGCACCCGAGCCGAAGACTTCTTCTCGAGGAGATGGGACCGCATGGCCTGACGCCGCCGCAGCTTGCCCGTACCCGTCACCTTGAAACGCTTGGCCGCGCCCCGGTCTGTTTTTTGCTTCGGCATCTGTTACCTCTCCAGTCTCCACGTGGCGCACCCTGGCACTCCGCGTACCTGCGCGTCGACATCGCCCTATGAGACCTAACGACACCGTGGGTACCGAACGACAAAGGTAGCAGAACTCTAGCTGCTCGCACCCACCACGCCGTCAGGGACGGCGCTGCCGCGGGCCGACACCGCTGTGGCCAGGCCGGCACCATCGTCCGCCCCGGCGTGCCCACTTGGAGCAGGAGGGGCAGGGACGGCGCGCGGAGCAGCGGGGACAGGGGAGGTCGCCTCTTCCGGTCCCCCAGCGCCATCGGCGCTCGCCACTGCCGCCTCGGGCCCCTCCGGGCCGTCGGCCGTGGCGCTCCCCGCCTTGCGGGCCGGCGGCTTGGCCCGGCGGTCGGGCGCCAGGACCATCACCATGTTGCGCCCGTCCAGCTTCGGCGCGGCCTCGACCTTGGCCACCGCCGAGACCTCCTCGGCCAGGCCCTCCAGGATCTTCATCCCGAGCTCGGGATGGCTGACTTCCCTGCCTCTGAACATGATGGTGACTTTGACCTTGTGGCCCTCCTCCAGGAAACGAGCCACCTGGCGCGTCTTTGTGAGGAAGTCCCCCGTACCGATCTTCGGGCGGTACTTCATCTCCTTGATGCTTGTGTTGGTCGCCTTCTTGCGGGACTCCTTGGCCTTCTGGGCCGTCTCGTACTTGAAACGGTTGTAGTCCATGATCCGGCAGACCGGTGGGTTGGCGTCAGGAGCCACCTCGACAAGGTCAAGGTCAAGCTGGCGGGCAAAGACCAACGCGTCCGGAAGAGCCTTGACCCCGAGTTGTTTGCCATCGGGATCTATCAGGCGTACTTCCCGGGCGCGGATGCGCTCGTTTACCCGGTGTTCGCTCAAGTCTGTTGTAGTGGCTATTCGCTGTTCTCCTTGCTGAGGCCCCAGGCCTGGCTCCATGAGCCGACATCCTCCGGGGCGGTAACGAAATTGATGGACGGCAATGACCTGGTCCCGAAAGGGTCAGAGCGGGTGGAGGCCCGATTAGGGACAACCCAGCCGGGACCAAAAGACGCAGGCGGCGCGGCTAGACAGCGGGGCCGAGCGGTGAGCAGGCCACCGCGTACGCGACCGGCCTGAAAGGTCAATACGAGCCTTCAGCGCTTTGACCGGCTCGCACCAGGCCAGAAGAGCACGATGTCACAGCAGCCACACTAATGACCGGGCACATCAACAACCGTGTGTGACCATCACGCGTCTACAGGCTCCTAACGCCACCGTACTTGTCTGTTCATCATAGAGTAGCGCGGTGAGCACGCTTTGGACACCGAGCGGGGAACACCCCATCCCCCGCCCCGCCGGCAATGGACCGGACGACGACCAGGGGCCGGGCGCTGGGGCCCAGGCCCCCCGTACTGCCGACCAGCCCACGGGCACCGCGCCGCCGGCCAGGAGCCGGGGCGACGCCGATGGCCCGCCATCAGGCTCGGGGCGTCGACCAAGCCCGGAGGAGGTCCGCCAGGCCCAGGAGGAGATGGAGGCCGTGCGCCAGGAGCTGCTCCAGGCCCCGGTCGAGCTCGTCATCTCCAATACGGCCATGAGCCTGTGGGAGCTCGCCGCCCTCCATCTCTCCGAGCGCCCGCCCCACCTGCCCGAGGCCCAGTTGGCCATCGACGCGTTGAGCGCCCTGGTCGAAGGCCTGGGCGGCCGCCTGGGCGAGCCCGAGCGGACCTTGCGCGACGGGCTGGCCGAGATACGCATGGCATTTGTGCAGATCAACAACGCCGAGCGCTCCCGCCGGGCCGGCGGCGACTGACGGTCTTCAAGCGCCGGCCTTCAAGCGNNCGGCCTTCAAGCGCCGGCCTTCACGCGCCGGCGGCTAAAAGCGGGACGAACATCTCGTCCGCGGTGAGCCCCCCGTGCCGGCATACCAGCCGGGCGTCGCCGCCATCGGCGGGGTCCAGGTAGGCGTCGTGGCCCAGCGGCACCATGGCGACATCTCCCAGGCGGCCCAGGAACTCGTCCCGGAGAGGCCCACCGAAGAGACCGCGGGCCACCACCTCGGCCCGGCTGGCCACCCACGCCTCGCCGCCATAATGGGCCTGGGCGCGCTCCAACAGATCCTGAGCCTCGCCGGGCCGGCTGTGCAGCCAGCGGAAACGTGCCTCACCGCTGACGAGGACGGTACTCGCTGCCACGGGAGGCGCCAGGGGGCGGGCCCGCGACCCCACGTCGACCTGCCCGTGGTCGGAGGTGACGGCCAGCGCGGCCCCGGGGGGCAGGACCGACATGACGTCGCCCACCAGGCGGTCCACGAAGGCGAGCTCGGCGTCATAAAGCGCTCCTAGTCCCGCGGCGTGGGCGACCTTGTCTATCCCTTCGTAGTAGGCATAGACGAACGCCTCCCCTTGGGCCAACAAGTCGCCCACCAGGGGAGGCAGGCTGGAAGCAACGGTCCAGGCCACCTCTCTCGCCCCCTGCTGATGAGCTTGGCTGAAGCCACTGCCCGAAAAGTCCGACCTGCTGACCACGGGGACGGGGCGGCCTCCAAACGCCGCCAAGGGCTGAGCCTGGCGGGGCGGTACGAACGGCCGAGCATCGCCCGAACGGGTGGTCCAGCGCAGGACATTGAGCACCTCGGGGCCGCTCGGGCCGGCTACGGCAAACTTGTAGCCCACTATCCCGTGAGCCGCGGGCACCATGCCCGTGGTCAGCGAGGTCAACGCCGCCGCCGTGGTCGTGGGCGCCACCGAGCTGATCGGTCCCCCCTCCAGGCCCACCAGGACCGGGGCCCAACGACAACGGTCCTGTAACTGGCGCCAACCAAGGCCGTCCAGGGCCAGCAGCACTACCTGGGGGGCGCCGCCCAGAGGGCCCGGGAGCCAAACGGGGCGCTCCCCCGGGGCCTGCAGCAGGGCCGGGACCAGCGAGTCGAGGGAAGAGGCGCCATAGGACGGCATGACGAGGGGCGCCGGCAGAGCGGCCGGGGCGGCNNCGCGGCCGGCGGCGCGAGCGATGTCACCCCATCGACCCTACCGCCGTCATCGGGCGGGCGCCGAAGGACCGCGGGCGGGCCCCGCTGCCCCTGTAGCATGGGGACGTGAGGGTGTCCACGCGGGGTGATTACGCCTGTCGGGCTTTGCTATCGCTGGCACTGCACGGAGGGGACCAGCCCACTTCCGTGCGGGACATCGCCGAGCGTACGGGCCTTCCCCAGCCATATCTGGAGCAGATACTCCTTGCTCTCAAGGGCGCCGGGATAGTGCGTTCCAAACGGGGAGTAGGCGGCGGGTACGTACTGGCTCGGCTGCCCGAGAGGCTCACGCTGGGCCAGGTGGTGGCGGCCGTCGACGGGCCCATCGTGGTCGGGGACTTCGGCGAGCCCCATGCCGGGGGTGCCTGCAACCACGAAGGCCAATGCGCCCTGCTCTCGGTGTGGGCGGAGGTGGGCGAGCACATGCGGACGCACCTCGACTCCTTCACGATCGCCGACATGGTCCAGCGCGTCGCCGGCCCCCAGCTGGCCCCCGTGGCCGGCGCCGTCCCCAACTGAGCTCCGAGCCTGCGCCGCGGGCCGGTCAGCCGGCACAGGCGTCAGCGGGCAGAGGCGGTTGACTGGGGCCAGCCTGTCACAGGCTCTCCATGAGGCGCTCCGGTAGCCCAAGCACGGCCAATGCCTGCTGCAGGTCCGCCGGCACGACGGAAGAAAAGCTCATCGGTTTCCCCGTCACCGGGTGCACAAAGCCCAGGCGCGCCGCGTGCAGCCACGGCCGCCGGAGCGCGGGGAGTATCCTCCTCGTGGCCTCCAACTGGCTGGCCTTGGCGTAGCGCTGGTCGGCCAGGACGGGGTGACCGATGGCGGCGAAATGGGCCCGCACCTGATGGGTCCGGCCCGTCTCCAGCCGGCATATCACCAGTGACACCGGCAGGGGCGAAGCTGAACGGGCGATGGCCCGGTAATGGGTCCGGGCCTGACGGCCTCCCTCGACCACAGCTATCTTGAGGCGGCTGCGGGGGGAACGCCCGAGTGGCGCCTCGACCACCCCATCGTCCGCCTCTAGCTCGCCGTAGACCACCGCTAAGTAGCGCCTCTCGACGGACCGGGCGGCAAGCTGGGCGACCAAGCCCTGGCGCGCCTCCGGGTTACGGGCGACCACGATCAGGCCCGAGGTGCCCTTGTCCAGGCGTTGCACGATACCGGGCCGCTCGTCGTCCGGGCCGGCGGTCGATATGTCCGGAAAGCGCACCAACAGCTGCTGCACCAGGGTGCCCTGACGGTTGCCCGCTCCCGGATGGACAACCAGGCCGGCGGGCTTGTCCACGACCACCAGGTGTTCGTCGGCAAAGACGACGGGCGCGAGCAGAACGGCGTCCTGAGCCCCGGCGCCGTCGTCCGGCGCGTTGACGGCCCCGGGGCCGGGTGAGGGGCCGGCCCGGCCGAGCTCGACCTCCAGCAGTTCGCCGGCCCGCAACCGCCGGCTACCGGCACGCACGGGCACGCCCCCCACCCGCGCGCCTCCCGCCGCCACCAGGCGCGACGCCTCGGCACGGCTCAGGCCGGCGAGGAGAGCCAGCCCTCGGTCCACCCGCTCACCCTCGAGGGCGGCGGGGACGGCCAGCGCCATCGAGGCGCCTGCGGCCTCGGGCTCAGTGGTCAGGGTTCCCCCCCCGGCGCCGTGCTCGTCCTCGAAGGGGCGCGGCTGGCCCCGGTAATCATTGGCGGGACCGCCGTTGAAGACCGGGCCGTTGANNAGACCGGGCCGAAGACCGGGCCGGGCCGGAGGCGTGCCGACCGCCGGGGGACAACACCAGGCTTATCGCCAGGGTCAAGGCACCTACGGTGATCGCCGCGTCGGCCACGTTGAACGTCGCCCACCAGCTCACGAGCTGGATGAAGTCCACCACCGCCCCGTGGTGGTGGCGGAAAAACCTGTCGGCCAGATTTGACATCGCCCCCCCGGCGAGCAGGCCCAATGCCACCATCACGGGCACGGGCGCCCCCCCTTTGGCCAGGCGCCGGGAGTAGAACGCCACCGCCAGCACCAGGGCCACGGCCACAGCGGCGATCACCGGTGAAGCCCCTGTCCCGAAGGAAAAGGCGGCGCCCTTGTTGTAGACGAGCCCCAGGTTTACGGGGCCGAGCACGTGTACAGGGCCGCTGGCCAGGGCTCCCTGGGCCCAGGACTTGGTCCATTGGTCCAGGGCCACCACAGCGGCCGCCACCCCCACCAAAAGGGCGCCGCGCCGCCTCACCGTCTTCATTGACGGCGGGCCGAAAGCCCCCCGCTCTTGCAGGACACGCACAGCCTGGCATGCGGGAGCGCCTCCAGCCGGGCCTTGGGGACGGGCGACCCACAGCTCTCACAAAACCCGTAAGTCCCAGCCGTTATCTTGTCCAGGGCGGCGTCTATCTCCTCGATGGCGGCCTGGGCCTGGGCCGAAAGATGGAGGTCGAGCTCGCGGTCCACGTTGGCCGTGCCGCCTTCACCGCCCTCCTCGTCGAACTGCACGTCGCCCGGCTCGTGCTCCAGGGCCAGGGCCTCGGCCTGGGCCCGCAGCTCCTCGGCCTGGCGGGTGTAATTGCGGCGCTCCGCCATCAGCAACCCCCGCTGGTGCTCGAGGAACTGCTCGCGGGGTTCACCGTGATCGGATGGACGGCTGGCGCCGTCGGTGACATCGGTGTTCTTGGCCACCGCCGGCCGCGTCTTATGGGCCTTGTGAGCCTCGGCCCCGTCCCCGCCCACTGTGCCGTCCGTGGCCTCACTGGCAGGTACTTCCTCGCGCACGTGCTTGACCGGCGCCTTGGCCTCTTTCGCCACGGGCTCTTTCACTACGGTTTCTTTGGCCACCGGCTCTTTCGCTACGGTCACTTTCTCTTTCGTCGCGCTCTGCTTCGTTGCGCTATGTGTGGTCGCGGCCTGTTTGGCCGCTGTCTCTTTGGAAGCAGTCTTCTTGGCTACGGGCTCCTTGGCTACTGCGTCCTTAGCCACCGGCCCTTTGGTCCCAGGCTCTTTCGGTACCGCCCCTTTGACCGCCCTGACCTCTTTGGCCGNNTGCCGGCCGTGGAAGAGCCCTCGTTGGCGGAGTGAGCAGCCGGAGCAAGCTCCCGGGCGCTCCCGTTGCTTTCGCCAGGTGCGGCCACTTCGACTTGCGCCTCCTGGACGGCGACTTCTTGCTTCGCTCTAGGCATTTTGTGGCACCTTACACTCACATGGAGGCCGGGAAGCCTACCATGCCGCACTTACCGCGGCAGAGCACTTAACGCGCTAAAGCGCCCCGCCATTCCTAATGGCCCCCACCTCGCCACCCGGGGCAGGAAACGAAGCTGCAACCGCCTACTGGCGACGGCGGAACCTGCTCGGGCCCCGGTCATCACCGAGGTCCCGCTCACTGAAGAAGCTGTCCAGGGCACGTTCGTCGAGTGCGATGGTGGCGGCCGACTCGGGCGCGGGAACATTGTCCGTGTCCCCGGGCACCACGCCCTTCGCCTCACCGATGCGCTCGCCCGCCAAGGCCAGTGCTTCCTGATTCGCCCCGGGCCGGACGGGGGGCGCAGACCTGGCCTCTGAAGGCGCTCCGCCCCTCTCTTCCAGATAGCGCGGGTCCCAGTCGCTCGTCGGGCTCCCGTTGTCCTCCGCCTCTGCTTGAGGGCCGATCTCCATGTGCTCGCCCGTGGTTTCGGCGTCCGGCTCGGCCGGGAACCCGGCGGAGTGGGCGGGGGGGACGGTGACCTCCTCAGGCGGGTCAGAGGAAAAAGGGGACGGGTCAGAGGAGAAAGTGACAGGGGGCGGTTCGCTCAGCAAGCCGGCGCTCTCTACCAGCGCCTGCGCCTCGCCGAGGACCCCGAGGAGGTGGCTCTTGTGTACGTCCACCCAGGCACGCAACGCCTCGACGTCACGGCGGGCCTGGTCCAGTGAAGCTTCCGCATTTTCCATGGTGGCGCGGCTTTCGGCGACCGCTGTCTCGTAGGCGCGCCGGGCCCGGTCCTCGGCATCCCCGACCAGGGTGCGAGCCTTGACCTTAGCCTCCGAAAGGGTCCTGTCCGCCTCGTCCCGAGCCTCGCGGATGGCGGTCTCGGCCTCGGCCTGAGCTTCACGAATAGCCTGGTCAGCGGTACGTTGAGCCATAAGCAGGACGCGCTTGAGCGACTCGTCGGTGGCCGATGCCTCGGTGGCCGATGTTTCGGCCCGTTGCGCCCGCTCGGTTGCCTGCCGTAGGCGCTCAGTCAGCTCCTCGACACCAACGGCCGCCTGCTCAAGGAACTCGTCGACATCTTCGGGATGGTAACCGCCGCGCAGTTTTTCACGGAACTGCACGTCGCGGAAGACCTTCGGGGTCAATTCCATGCCCGCTAATGGTACCAGCCGCGCCTCCCTAGCAGGGACATCCCCGGATCGAGGAGGTGCAGGGTGCGGCCCTAGATCTTGACGAGGTAGAGAACGTAAGTCGTCAGTAGGTAGACGACGAGAACGGCGATCATGTACGAAATGTCGAAAATGCCCATCGGCGGTATTACCTTGCGGAAGGGCGCCACAGCCGGCTCAGTGAGCACAAATAGCCAGTGGGTGACCGACCGTAGGCCCGAGCTGCCCCCGGACGGGAACCAGGAGAGCACGGCCCGGAACACCAGCAGGAGCAAGTAGAGCACGCCCAGGGTGTAAAGGGGGTGGGTCAGATAGGTGGACATGAGCCTCTTCCCGGCCGCGCCGGCCCGTGGCTCAGGATCACGAGCGGTAAAGCCCTCGTTCCTGGAGACGTCTCTTTTCCTCAGCGGAGACCTCGACGTTGCTCGGCGTCATGAGGAAGACCTTGTCGGCCACCTTGTCCATCGAGCCGCCCAGGGCGTAGGCAACGCCACTGCAGAAGTCGATCATCCTGTGGGCCAGCTCACGGTAGGCGTTGCCGAGGTTGACGATCACCGGCTGGCCGGTGCGGAACCGGTCGGCGATCTCTTGGGCATCGGCGAACTCCGAGGGCGAGGCGACGTGCACTTTGGCCGTGGGCATTGGCGTGGGCAAAGGCCTAAGAGTCGTCGGAGCGGGCCGCAGGTTGATGGGGCCGGGCTCCTGGCCGTCGCGGGGCAGCGTCCTCACCGCGGGAGAGGTCTGGGGGGGAGCCTCGGCGACCTCGCCGCCACGGCGAGCGGCTACCTGAGGTGCCGGCATTTCCTCGTACGGCTCATACTCGTCGTACTCCTCGGCGTCGGCCAAGCCAAGCCACATCAGTACCTTCTTGCCCGTTCCCGGCATAACTCCTCCTTAGTAGCAGCCTAGCTTCGCTTCGTCGGTCACCACGCCAACCCCAGGAGGGCGGGGACCGAAAAGGGCGGTGCCCAGGCGGACGATGGTGGCACCCTCGGCCACGGCCAGGTCGAAATCAGCGCTCATTCCCATGGACAGCTCGCCCAGGCCCAAGGCCGCCGCCAGCCGGGCCACCTCCCCGAAACACCGGCGCACTTCGGCCCGCGTGGCCGGGCGCGGCCCCACCGCCATCAGGCCTCTCACGTCGAGGCCGGCGGCCCGGGCGCGTTCCACCAGGGCGGGCGCCAGGTCCGGGCTCACGCCATGGCGGCCGGGCGGCCCGGGCGTCCTCACCTGGACCAGTACGGACGCGGACGGCGACCTTCGGGCCAGGGCCAGGGCGTGCTCTTCGCTGTCCAGGCCATGCCATAACCGAACGTGAGGCGCGAGGTGAGCCAGTTTGTTGCTTTGGGGCTGGCCCAGGAAATGCCAGCGGACGCCAGGGGGCGCGGCGCTCAACTTGGCCAGCATCTCCTGCGCGTAGTTCTCACCGATGTCCACCAGGCCGGCGCCGACGGCCGCCTCCACGGCCTGCGGCCCGAGCCCCTTGGTCACGGCCACGACCGTCACCGAACCGGGCCGGGCCCCGGCCCGCTCGATGCGGTCCCGCACGCCGGCTAGGCGCTCGGCGACCGTAGCCACCGTCACCGCGCTCAAAGCGTCCCTCCGGCGGACGCCCTCCACACCACGGTCGCCTGGCGGCCCCGGTCTCGTCTCGCTCGCCACGACCAGTGGTCAGCCGAGCAGTGTGTGCAGATCCCGGCGTTCGCCACCATGGTGGCGCCCGCCCGGTCGAGGGCGACTGCCACCGCCGCCGGGAGGTCCAGCGCCGCATGACCCCCGGCGTCGACCGAGCGCACGCCGGGCCCGAAGACCGATACCACGGCGGCGAGGTCCCCGTCCGAGAAGCGATAGGCGTGGGGCCAGATGCAAGGCCCGAGGCCGGCTTCGACGCGCGTGGCGCCGAGGGCCCGCATCGCCGCCACGGTCGCCTCCACCACTCCCCCCACCAGGCCCCGCCAACCGGCGTGCAGCGCGCCCACCACCCCTTCGGGACTGGCCAGGCCCACCGGCGCACAGTCGGCCGTCAGCACCGCCAGACCGGCATCAGGGCAGCACGTCACGGCGGCGTCAGCCTCCCGGCCGCGCTGGGCCCCGGGGCGTTCCACCACGACGACCTCCGAGCCGTGCACCTGGCGCAACCACGTCCATTGGACGTCGGCCAACGCACGAGACGCGCCCCCCGCCCAGGCCGCGGCAGGGTCGGAGAAGTCACCGTCGGCACGGCTCCCGCACACCATGGCCGCGCCCGCAGGCAAGCCGGCCGACCACGCCCCCGGCACACGGTGCCCACGGCCACCGTCGACGGGGCCACCCGCAGGGGTGGCGGAATGGACCGTGGGCCCCGGCCCGTGCGGACGGGCGCTACTTGAGGAACGGGGGCACGTCGAAATCGTCCTCGTCCCCGAAACTGAGCCCTGCCGCCGCCATCTCCGCATCGGTGTCGATGAGGCCGATCGTCCGGCGAGGGGGGGCGGCAGCTACTTGCTCCACGCCCGGAGCACCCTGCGGCGAACCGTCAAGGTGGTCGAAACCGGCGGCGATCACGGTGACCCGCACCTCGTCGCCCATGCCCTCGTCAACGACCTGGCCGAAGATTATGTTGGCGTCCGGGTGAGCCGCCGAATGGATGATCTCGGCCGCCTCGTTGACCTCGAACAGCCCCAGGTCGGGACCACCGGCGATGTTTAGCAGGATGCCACGGGCGCCCTCAATGGAGGCCTCGAGCAGGGGGGACGTCACGGCCATCTTCGCCGCTGCCGTCGCCCGGCCGTCGCCGGACGCCGACCCGATGCCCATGATGGCGGTGCCGGCGTTGCTCATGATCATTTTGACGTCGGCGAAGTCCGTGTTGATCAGGCCGGGCGTCGTTATCAGCTCGGTGATGCCCTGCACGCCGTGGAGCAGGACCTCGTCCGCCATCTTGAAGGCCCCGACCATCGTCGTCTTGTTGCTCGAGACGGCCAGGAGACGGTCGTTGGGGATGACGATCAGGGTGTCCACCTTCTCCTTCAACTTCTGGATCCCCTGGTCGGCCTGAACGGCTCGCCGCCGGCCCTCGAAACCGAAGGGCCTCGTCACAACGCCGATGGTCAACGCGCCCACAGCTTTGGCGATCTCGGCCACCACAGGTGCCCCCCCGGTCCCGGTGCCACCGCCTTTGCCGGCCGTAATGAACACCATGTCCGCGCCCTTCAGCACCTCTTCGATCTCGTCCCGGTGCTCTTCGGCGGCCAACCGGCCTATCTCCGGGTCGCTACCGGCGCCGAGCCCCCGGGTCAGCTGGCGGCCGATGTCCAGCTTCACGTCCGCATCGCTCATCAGCAGCGCCTGCGCGTCGGTGTTGATGGCGATGAACTCCACTCCCTTCAAGCCGGCATCGATCATCCGGTTGACGGCATTGACCCCACCGCCTCCGATGCCCACGACCTTGATGACGGCTATGTAATTCTGGGTTGGCCCGGCCATCGCACCTTTCCTTACCTAGTTGCCAAAAGGCCTCTACAGGCTTGTGATATGTCGTGCCCTCGATCTAAACTAAAGGTTTAGAGTTACTCAAGCTCAACAAGTAGTTGAACTAACGTTAGCCCCGGCGTCACTTGCTGATCAAGTGGCGCGTTTAGTCGTTGCGCTAATTCGAGGCGGGCGTGAGGGCCGGTCGTTGCGGCACGGTCAGGTCCACCTCGGAGTAGCCGCCCAGACCAACGGTCGTGGCGAGTTCTTCGAGCACGGCCAATTTCGTGGGCATAGACGAGGTGTCTCCCAACAAAATCAATGCTTTTGCCGGGCCGAGATGGGCCACCAGGCCGACGCCGGCCGAATATGCGAGATCGAGATGGCGCCGGGAAAGCTCGGGCGGGACGGCGCCCGCCGTGTTGAGCAATTCCTCCAGTTGCACTTCATCGAGCGGGGCCGCCGGCAAAATGCGCGCCCCGGGCGTCGCCGGCAGCGCGCCGCTGACCACTGGCAGCGGTGGCATTCCTTCAAGCGTCTTGGTCACCATCAGCACGCGGCCGGTCCCGTCCACCACATCGGCCCCCCCGGTCACGTCGATGACGGCGACGGGGACGCGTTCTTTTACGGTTACCACGACGGTCCAGGGCCAGCGGGTGGCGAACGAGGCGGTGGCCACCCAGGGCAAGGCCTCGACCGCAAGGCGCTCGCGGCGGCTACCGGCGTCGACCATGAGGGTGGGGGCCCGGCCCATGAGGTCGGCGGCGACCAGCACACTGGCGCTCGGGGTATGCACATTGCCTTCCACCACCACATGGCGCACCCGCATCAGCGGCGAGTGCAGGACCCCTAGGACACCGCCCAGGAGCCCCATGACGAACAGCAGGCAGACCAGCACGCGCAGGCGGCGGCGGCCCTCGGCCCTCCTGGCTTCGGCCCACCGCCGACGGAAACGGGGGTCGACCGGCGGGCCTCCGCTGTAGCGGTGCCGCGGGGGAGGGGCTATGTCCCTCATGGCCCCTCCCCCGGCGCCGGCAGCGCCGCCAGCAACTGGTCCGCCAGCGTGGTCAGGTCACCGGCCCCCATGGTGAGGCAAAGGTCCCCGGGCCGCAGCAGGCCGCGCACCGTCACCAGGACGTCCGCTCGGGTCTCGGCGTACTCAACGGCCAGGTCCGGCCGCGAGGCCCGCACGGCTTGGGCCACGACCAGCCCACTGACGCCCGGCCGGGGCTCCTCGCCGGCCGGGTAAATGTCGGTCACGACCACAACGTCGGCATCCCCGAAGACGGCGCCGAAATCACGGCCCAAAGCCTCCGTGCGGCTATAGCGGTGAGGTTGGAAGACCGCCACCACCCTGTCCCAGCGGCCCTGGCGCGCCGCCGCCAGCGTGGCCTGCACCTCGCTGGGCAGGTGGGCGTAGTCGTCGACATAGGTCACACCGTCCCTCGAACCGCGCAACTCAAAACGGCGGCCCACGCCCGTGTACGCGGCCAGGGCCTCCCGGGCCACGTCGGGCCCCACACCGATAGCGGCCGCGGTGGCCAGGGCGGCAACGGCGTTGCGGACGTTGTGCAGGCCCGGGACGGGGAGCTCGAAAGTACCTAGGGACAGCCCGTGCGCGGAGACATCGAAGCGGGTAGCTCCGGGGGACAGTTCGGGCCCCTCAATGTGGTAAGCCGCTGCGGGGGTCGTCCCGTAGGTGGTCACCCCGGGCACGACCGCCGCCAGGGCGGCAGCCCCGGGGTCGTCCAGGCACACGACCCTGGGCCCCGGCGCCTGCTCCAGGAAGGTCCGAAAGGCGCGGGCCAGGGCCTCTTCGGTCCCGTAGTGATCGAGGTGATCGGCTTCTACGTTGGTGACCACGGCGCCCTGCGCCCCCAGTCGCAAGAAGGTGCCGTCGGACTCGTCCGCCTCGACCACCAGCCATTGCCCCTGGCCCCAGGCGGCGCCGCCCTGAGCCCCGTGGACCTCCCCCCCGACGATGTAGCCGGGGCTGAGGCCCGCCCGCACCAAGATTTGCGCCAGCATCGCCGTCGTCGTGGTCTTGCCGTGCGTGCCGCTCACCGCCAGGGTGCGCCGGGTGCGGCAGATCGCGCCCAGGATGGCAGCCCGGCTTATGCAGGCGACGCCCAGCCTCCTCGCTTCGACTAGTTCGACGTTGTCGGCCTTGATGGCGGTGGAGAAGGCCACGATGTCGGCGTCGCCGACGTGGGCGGCGTCATGGCCCACGAAGGTGTGCACACCCAGGGCCTCCAAGCGCTCCAGCACCGGCGAGGCGTGCATGTCGCTCCCGGACACCTGGTGCCCCATAGCGGCCAGGACGGTGGCGATGGCGTTCATGCCGGCGCCGCCGATCCCGACTAGGTGGAAACGCCGCGGGGCGCCACCCAGACCAGTCAGCGCCGGATGGGGCTCAGGTGGCACCGACGTTCTCTTTCCCGCCTCCGTCGGCCCGGGCGTTCTGTTCGACCAGGCGGGCGACGGTCGCGGCGGCGCCAGGACGGGCCCGGGCCATGGCCGCCTCGCCCATAGCCGTCAGGCGGTCAGGCTCCGCGAACAAAGCATCGAGCTCGCGCCCCAAGCGTTCGCCGTCAAGGTCTGCGTCAGCCACCACCACGGCCCCGCCGGCCTCCGCCATGCCGCGGGCGTTGGCACCCTGGTGGTCCCCCGGTGACCCGGGCAGCGGCACCAGGACCGAGGGCACGCCCGCCAGGGCCAGCTCGGCGACGGTGTTGGCCCCGGCCCGCTGCACGGCGATGTCAGCGGCCGCGTACAACGAGGCCATGTCCTCTTCGTAGGGCACTCGCTGGTAGACGAGCGGGCCGGGGGCAAGACCGGCGGAGCGTAGCTCCTCCCAGTCCCGCCGGCCCACGACGTGGCGGATGGCGACGTCCTGGCGCCCCGACCATAGCCGGGCCAGCTCGAGGGTGGCCTGGTTGATGCGCCGGGAACCGAGGGAGCCGCCCGACACGGCCACCACCCGCGCCCGCTCGGGGAGACCGAGACGCTCCCGGGCCCGGCGGCGCTCGGCCGGGCTCCGGTGAGCGCCGGCCATGTCCGCCCGGACGGGCACCCCGGTGACAACGGACCGGGGTAGGGCCACGTCGGGGGAGCTCACGGCACAGGCCACTGCCACCCTCGACGCCCACCGGTTGACAGCTCCGGGCACAGCATCGACGTTTACCACAATCACCGGCACCCGCCACACCGTGGCCGCCACGACACTGGGCAGGCTGGCGTAACCCCCGAGGGAGATGACGACGGCCGGGCGCCAGCGGGCGAAACTGCGGACGGCCATGGCCACGGCCGCCAGGAGGCCCGCCACCGCGCCGGCATTGGCCCCCAAGCTGCGGACGGACAGGCGCCGCGACAGCCCACGGCCCGGCAGCAGTGTTACCGGGAAGCCTTCGAGCGCCCGCGTCTTCGCCTCGACCCCCCGCCGCGACCCGACGAAGCGCAGGGCGCCCTGGGCGTGCCCCAGTTCCATCAGCGCCCGGGCGATAGCGACGCCGGGGTACAGGTGACCGCCCGTGCCACCGCCGGCGATGACGGCCCAGGTCGCCCCGGAGCGCCCGCCCGGGCTCGCCGGCTCACCCGTGACCGGGGGCCCGCCTGTGCTCACCGGGTGTTTGGGGCGCCGGCGCGCCGAGCCACATTGGCGAGCAGGCCGGCAGCGAACAGGACGATGATCAGCGACGTCCCGCCGTAGGAGACGAAGGGCAGGGGGACCCCGGTAACGGGGAGGACCCCGGCCACAGCTCCGATGTTGATGATGGCCTGTGACACCAGCCACGCCGTGATGCCGGCAGCTAACAGGCTCTCGAAAGTGGTCCTGGCCCCCCAGGCGACCCGGGTGCCTATGACGCCGATGGCGGCGAAAAGGGCGATGACGACCACGCTGCCCGCAAAGCCGGTCTCCTGGCCGATGACGGCAAAGATGAAGTCGGTGTACTGGTTGGGCAAATAACCCCAACTGGCCAGGCTCTGGCCGATCCCGGTGCCGAGCCAGTGCCCGCCTCCCAGGGCGATGAAGCCCTGGACGGACTGGTACCCGGTGGTGCTGGCACTGGCGAAGGGGTGAAGGAACGAGGTGATCCGGGCGGCGCGGTAGCTCACCGAGGTGGCCAGGACCAAGCCGCCGAGGCCGCCGCCCATCCCCAGCAACAACATGGTCTGCAGCGGCATGCCGGCGGCGAAGAGCACGGCCGCCCCTGCACAACAGACGACGACGGCAGTGCCCATGTCGGGCTGGCGCATGATGAGCAGGACGTAGGCGCTCATGACGATAAGGACGGGCACCGTCCGGTAGAGCCATGTGCCCTTGCCCTCCCGGCGGGCCAGGAGGTCAGCGGCAAAGATCACCAGCGCCAGCTTGGCGAGCTCCGAAGGCTGGAACTGGAACGAGCCGCTCCCCAGCCATCGCGATGCCCCGCCGGCGCTCCGCCCGGCGACCAGCACAGCCAACAGGGCGAGGCCGGCTACGAACATCATGGGCCGGGCCACCCTCTGCCAGAACGAGATCTTGATGCCCTGGGCGGCAAAAAAGGCAACGGCGCCGGCCCCGAGGTACATCCCCTGGCGTTCGAAGTACCGCCACGGCGTGCCGAAGCTGCGCAGGCTCGCCACCGATGACGCCGACAGGACCATCACGAGACCGACCAGGCACAGCGTCGTCACCACGGCCACCATCAATAGGTAACCCGGCCGGCGCGCCGCGGGCGCGTCGGCCGCGGTGGCAGAAAGGCCAAATGTCGTCGTCGTTGTCGTCATCTCTCGCCGACCTCCCCGGGCTTGTCGATCGCGATTTCGGTGCCGCTGTCGCTGTTTTTTGTACCGCTGGCGTCGTTATTGGCGTTCTTGGCCAATCTCGCCTTCACCAGGGCGCTGAAATGCTCGCCTCGTTGGGCGTACGACGAGTACCAGTCGAAGCTGGCGCACGCAGGCGAAAGGACCACGGCGTCGCCCGCTCCCGCTAGTTGACCGGCCATTTCCACGGCTTGTCCCATCGACGTGGCCCGCCGCACGGGCACGAGGTCGCCGAAGACAACGGTGACCTCGCTGGCCGCCTCCCCTATCGCCACCACGGCGTGCACGGGGGGGACGGCCGTCGCCAGCTCTGATAGGTCCAGCCCTTTATTGCGCCCGCCGGCGATGAGCACGACAGAGGCGAAGGCGGACAAGCCCGCCAGCACGGCGGCCGGGGTGGTGGCCTTGGAGTCGTCGTACCAGCGGACGCCATCTTGTTCGCCTACCAGTTGCACCCGATGGGGCGGCGGGACGGTCGAGCGGGCTGCCCGCCGGCAACCGTCCTCGTCAGCGCCGGCGGCCATGGCCACGGCCAGAGCCGCGGCGGTATTGGCCAGGTCGTGGGGGAAGGCGCGGGGCAGGTCCGTCGCCTTGAGCACAAAGCCGTCCGGGCCCTCGACCGCCTCAGGCCCCACGGCCCAGGTCCCCGTCGCCCCGAAGGTCACCAGCCGCACGCCGGCGGGGACGGCCGCCGAACGGCTGAGCACGACAGGGTCGTCGGCGTTGACAACGACGACGCTGCCCGGGGCCTGGTGGGCCCAGATCTTGGCCTTGGCCCGGACATAGTGCTCCAAGTTGGGGTGCCAGTCCAGGTGGTCGGGAGCGAAATTGAGCCAGCAGCTCACGTCCGGGCTGAACCGGTGGGTGTACTCGAGCTGGAAAGACGAGACCTCGGCCACCAGGACAACTTCGCCGGTGGGGCGCGGGCCGTCGTCGGCTGCGCGGGTGAGGGCGGCCACCGCGTCGAGCAGCGGGTAGCCGACGTTGCCCGCCGCCACCGCCGTCATACCTGAAGCCGACAGCATGGCCGTCACCAGCCCGGTGACGGTTGTTTTGCCGTTTGTGCCGGTTATGGCCAACAGCCGATAAGAGGCCCTGGCCCCGCCCTCGTCCCCACGGAGACCCTCCAGCACCTGCCAGGCCAGCTCTATCTCGCTCACCACATCCACGCCCGAGGAGACCGCCGCGACCAGCGCCGGGTGGCCGACCGGCACTCCGGGGCTCGGGACGACCAGCGATGCGGAGCGGGCCAGCTCGGCCGCTCGGGCCGGGCCCGGAGCGATTTCGACCGTTATGCCGCCGGCACCGGTCGCTCCGGCACCGGTCGCTCCGGCCTCCGTCATCGCCTCCGTCGCGGCGAGACCGGCCTGGCGACTGTCCTCGAGCACGACGACCTCGAAACCCTGGCCCGCCAACCAGGAAACGGCGGCGCGCCCACTGAGCCCATAACCGATGACGAGCGCTCTCCGCGGCCCGTCCCGCCCGGTCATGCCGTCCCGCCCGGTCATGCCGTCCCCCCGTGAGCGAGGAAGTCGGCATAAAAGACGGCGAGTGACAACGCCGTGAACAGGCCGGCCAGGATCCAGAACCGGACGATGACTGTGGTCTCGGGCCATCCCAGTAGCTCGAAGTGGTGGTGGACAGGGGCCATGCGGAAAACACGGCGCCCGAACAGTCGGTAACTGGTCACCTGGACTATCACCGACAGCGTCTCCAGGACGTAGAGACCGCCGATGATGGGCAGGAGGAGGTCGACATTCTCGAGCAGCGCCAAGACGGCAACGGCGGCCCCGACACCGAGCGAACCCGTATCGCCCATGAATATGCGGGCGGGCGCCGCGTTCCACCACAAAAACCCCGTGCAGGCGCCGATCAGCGCCGCGGCCATGACGGCCTCGTCCAGGGACGCCGGGTTGCGGTACATCACCTCATGCTTCAACTGGTAGAAGCCGATGACGGTGAAGGCGACGAACGTGAAGGCCGACGATCCGGCCGCCAGCCCGTCCAGGCCGTCGGTCAGGTTGACGGCGTTCGTAAAGCCCACAAATATCAGCACCGCCATCAGCACCCACCCGACCTTGCCCAATTGCAAGCCGAGAGAATTGAAGCGGGTAAAGGAAAGATGGGTGTCGACCTTCAACCAGATGACTGCCACGAGGGCGAAGGCCAGGGCCACCACCAACTGGCCGACGATCTTGGCTCGTTTGTTGAGGCCCAGGCTGCGCTGGCGGGTCACCTTCAACCAGTCGTCGATGAAACCCACCAGCGCGGCACCACAAATTGTGAGCATGCCGGCCAGGCCACGGGTGGTGAACGTGGCGAAGACATGGGCCACGATCCAGCCCACCACAGCGGCCGCCATTATGGCGAGGCCCCCCATGGTGGGTGTGCCCGCCTTGGAGAAGTGCCCGGCGGGGCCATCCTCGCGTATCTGCTGGCCGATCCCCCGGGCGCGCAGGTCACCGATCAGCAGCGGGGTACCGAGCATGGCCACCAGCAGGGCGACGCCCCCCGCCAGCAACAAAGCTTTCATGGCGCCACGCCCTGGCCCGGGCCGCGCCGCCAGCTCGTCAGAGCCAGGCGAGCGACCTCGACATCATCGAATGGTTCGACGTAGTCCCCGAAGTCCTGACCCGTCTCGTGCCCCTTGCCCGCGATCAGGACGACGTCGCCCTCTCTCGCCATGGCCAAGGCACGCCGTACCGCTTCGCCGCGGTCGAGGTCGGTCAGGGGCGGAGCACCCCGCGCCCCACTCGCGACTTGTTCGATAATGGCCAAAGGTTTCTCGCTGCGAGGGTTATCGGATGTGATGATCGCCACGTCCGCCAACGTGCTTGCCACCTCTCCCATCGCCGGGCGCTTGGCCCGGTCCCTGTCCCCGCCGGCACCGAAGACGATGAGGACGCGGCCGCGACCGTGAAGAGGCGAAGGGCCGGTTAGTTCGCGGGCCGCTTTGAGGGCCTCGCTCAGCGCCGCCGGCGTGTGGGCGAAGTCGACCAGCACCCGAAAGGGTTGGCCCTCGTCGACCACCTGGAAACGGCCCCGTACCGGCTCCACGCCGGCAAGGCCGGCGGAGATGGCGTCCCAGTCGGCTCCTAGTTCCCGGGCTGTTGTCGCCGCGGCCAGGGCATTGCCGATGTTGAAACGCCCCCCCATCCTGATCTCCATCTGCCTGCCGCACCACGTGAACCAAGCTCCCCCCTGGTCCAGCACGACGTCCCGGGCATCCTCGAGGGCGAAGGGGACTACCCTGATCGGCGACCCCGACAGCCGGCTGATGAGCTTGGCCCCCCAGGGATCGGCCCGGTTGACGACCGCCAGCGAGAGCTGGTCGGCGCTGAAAAGCTTGAGCTTGGCGTCGAAGTAGGCGTCCATGGTGACGTGGTAGTCGAGGTGGTCCTGGCTCAGGTT
>PMWT01000002.1:0-137 GCA_003166025.1 Acidimicrobiaceae bacterium
GTGGCGATGAAGGCGAGGTCACGCTCGGGCCAGGGCTGACGGGCGGGCCGTTCGCCGCCGGCCACGGCTTGGAGCAGGCGCTCGGGCGTGCCCTCGCCCTGCAGCGCCTTGGGTGCCCGGGCGGGGACCTTGGGCTT
>PMWT01000002.1:153-2979 GCA_003166025.1 Acidimicrobiaceae bacterium
GCCTCGGTGTGCGGCGAGCCCTTCAGGGGCTTGCGGGCCACGAAAAAGTCCTCGACCAGGGCCCTCAGCGGCGCGTCAGCACTGGCTCCGGCCAGGGCCAAGTCGGGTGCCGTCGATGCTGCCACAGGCTCATCAATCGGGCCCGTCCGGCCCTTGTTGCGGCCAATGTTGTTGCGTTCGGCCATTGTCGGGGGAGCCTACCACCACAGATGCATAACGTAGCTTATGCACCACTTGTTTATCACGAGGTCCAGGTCACGGTGCTGCTCAACCCGCTCAAATGCGCGACGGATAACGAGGCCAGCGACCGTCCCGTCACGACGACCGGCTGGCATCCGGCAACCGGTGGTGGCAAGCTCAGAGGGGCAAGTCCCAGTATCCGAGGGTTCGGGTGTCCCCGACCCGCTCGGACCATCTCAGGGGGAGACAGTGACAGCGGCAGAGAAACCCAGTTCACCGGTAGGCCGGCTGGCGAGCAGAGTGCGCTTGCGTCACCGTTTCGCTCGCGTGGGTTGTGGGACCCTGCTGCTTGCCTTCTGCGCGGCGGGGCTGACGTTAGTTGAGGCGTCGCCCGCTCTCGCGGACACGGGCTGGTACCCTTTTGCGGCTACTCCCTGCATCTGGTCCCCGTATGCGACAAGTGGCCCTTTGCCGCAGGGGCAACTTGACTACTGGTGCCCTGGCTACGACTGGGGCACCGTCGAAGTCCCGGCAGGCACCTCGACGTCGGCAATACTCACGACGGCCGAGGTGGCCGGTCAGTTATCGCCCTACAATTATGGCTATCGAAACTGCACCGATTATGTTGCGTGGAAACTTGCCAGCCTCGGCGTGAAGCCTGCGCAATACGGTGGACGGGGGTATTCAGCGCTTGGCAACGGTAAGACTTGGGGGACGAACGCCGCGGCCCACGGTGTGGTAAATAACGCGACGCCAGCCGTCGGGTCAGTCGCGGTTGACCCTGACGGTGAATTTGGTCACGTTGCTTTCGTCACGGCATGGAATGGCACGGACATAAAGGTGAGCCAATACAACTACGACGAAGACGGGAACTACACTACCCAAACCGGCACGCCAGCAAAGCTGGGCTTCACCTCTTTCGACCACTTTGAGAGTTACGAAACGACTCCGGTGCCCACCGCTGGTTCTTGGAGCGACGTGACACCTACCGCGAAGGCCCAAGGCGACAACATGTTCAAAGGAGTCTCATGCCCGGCGCCCGGCTTCTGTGTGGCCGTGGGCGCCTCGGTGAGTTCGACGGGCAACGAGCGTGCTCTCGTCGAGACCTATACCGGCAGCACCTGGACTATTCTCCGCAGATTGACCGCCGCTTCAGAGTTCAGCGAACTTGACGGCGTCTTCTGCACCAGCACCACGAGCTGTGTTGCCGTAGGGTACTCTCACCCGGCAAAAACCGGGTACGCGACACCGCTGATCGCGACGCTGAGCGGCTCAACCTGGTCGGTCGGTTCAGGAGCAACAACGCAGTACAACGACAGTTCCCTGACCGGCGTCTCTTGCACCACTCAAACGTATTGTGTCGCCGTCGGGACGAGCGTCAACAACACCGAAAGCTTCACGCTCATCGAGGTGTACAAGGGGAAGGGGTGGTCACTCTCCACAAGCCCGAACCCCATCGGCGCCCACGGGCAACCCGAGAACAACCTTTTCGGCGTGGCTTGTGCAGGGACTACGCTTTGTGTGGCTGTGGGCAACGACCAGACCAAAAAGGGTCCCAACATGGTCCTAATCGACGTGCTGAAGGGCGGTAAGTGGGCGAACGCCAGCGTTTCTAACGTTTACGAGGACAGCCTGCTCGCTGTGTCGTGCCCGTCGACGACGTTCTGCATGGCTGTCGGCGACGGGAAAGCTGTCGTAGAGTACAACGGCACGAAGTGGACGTCGGTACAGGCAGCCTCCGTTGCGGTCAACGGCGGTTCGCAGCCGCCGTGGCTCTATGGGGTCTCCTGTACTGGCCCCAATGTCTGTGCCGTCAGCGGGCTGTACTTCGTGAGCGGGGGCGGGACCGGTGAACCGGTCGTCGAGACCCTCACCTCCTCCGGTTGGGATGTATTGCCAGCCACGATCGACCCTGGTTACGACAACGGCTACCTCTTCGGAGTTTCCTGCAACCAGAGCGCGGGTTCATGTCTTGCCGTGGGCAGCGAAGTCACCCACTCGCCCACGATCCCAGGCAACATGCCGTTTGCCGAGATAGGGTTGTTGGGGTAGCGTCTCGAGCGCCGACCGTCGAGTTCGAATCACTTGAAACCCGATGGCGTCGTGCGAGTGTTTCTCGGGGTTTCCGACATGTCTCGTCGACGATCGCTGGCGGACGCGGCTGCTCTACGAGGCGTTTCCCCTGGTCGGCCGTGTACCGCTACCTGTGTATGGATCTCTGTAACGCCAACCCCTGGTTGTGTTCCAGCGAAGAGCCGGCGGGCCTCGTCGTGTCTCACCCAGCACCCGCCCTGGCTCTCTCGTCCCGGGCGGTACGGGCCAAGGAGGGGTTCGAATCGTCACAGTGACAAAACGCCCAGGGGCCGCGTCTCCCACGGGGCTCGTGGATAACGATGCTTATGCATCACTTAAGGTGAGGGAGCAGGCCTGAGCTCAGTTTCGCTCTGTTTGCCCTCGTTCGAGCGGACTTCCGCAGCCCAGCCCGTGCGTTCGCCACTCAACCATTGGGCATCGAACATCCCTAATACCGAGCGGTTTAGCCGGCCCCGGAAAAGAGCGGGTACTGTCAAAGCGGTCGGGGCGTGGGTCGCGACCGCAGACGAAAGCTTAACGTTGGGTATTCCGAATGCCAAGCTTAGTTCAGTC
>PMWT01000082.1 GCA_003166025.1 Acidimicrobiaceae bacterium
CGCGAGCGCTGCATCCAGTGCGCCAGGTGCACCCGTTTCGCCGAGGAGGTGGCCGGCGATGCGGGCATCGACTTCGCCTCCCGCAGCGACTCCACCGAAGTGGCGGCCTACCCCGGTCAACCTTTCGTTTCCAACTTCAGCGGCAATGTGGTCCAGATCTGCCCGGTCGGCGCCCTGCTGGCCAAGCCCTACCGGTTCAAGGCCCGGCCGTGGGACCTCGAGCAGGTGGAAAGCACGTGTACCTACTGTGCCGTAGGGTGCCGGGTGGCAGTGCAATCCAGCTCGGAACAGGTAGTGCGCTTCATCGGGGTCGATAGTGACCCCGTCAACTGGGGCTGGCTGTGCGACAAGGGACGCTTCGGGTTCGAGGCCCTCAACAGCCCAGAACGCCTCTCTCGACCGCTGGTGCGACAAGAAGCCGGTACCGACCTGGTCGAAGGGGCCTGGGCGGCGGCATTGGCCGAGATCGCCGGACGGGTCTCCGGTGTGCCCGGTGAAAGGATCGGCGTCCTGGGCGGGGCTCGCCTGGCCAACGAGGACGCCTATGCCTGGGCCAAGCTCGCCCGCACCGTCCTGCGCACTGACAACGTCGACGCCCAGCTCGGTGACGGGCTGCCGGGCGACCTGGTGGCCGGCCTGCCGAGGGCGACCATCGACCAGGTTTGCGACGCCTCTGTGATCCTCACCATGGCCCCCGACATCAAAGAGGAGCTTCCCGTCCTCTACCTGCGCCTGCGCCATGCGGCTGTCGAGAAGAGCGTCCCGATCATCGAGATAAGCCCGGGGCCGACGGGGCTTTCCTCCGTGGCGGCCGAGCGCCTTCACTACCGGCCGGGCGAGCTTGAGGGCCTGGTGAAAGCTCTCCTAGGCGACAGCCCGGTGACCGACGACGTCGCCGGCATCGCCGCCGCAAAGGTCGAGCGCGCCCGGGCCACCATCGCCTCCGCCACCGGGGACGGCGCCGGGACCACAGCCCCGGGAGCTCCCCGGCTCGCCGTCGTGGTCGGACGGGCGTCGCTGGCCGAGCCCTCAACGGCCACAGCCGGTGCGGCGCAACTGTTGGCCGGTCTCCCGGGCGTCTCGTTCCTGCCCACGCTGCGCCGGTCCAATGTGCACGGGGCCATCGACCTCGGGCTCTCGCCGGGGCTGTTGCCAGGGCGCGTCAGCCTGGAAGAGGGGCGCCAGTGGTATGAGCACCACTGGGGGACGCCACTGCCCAAGGCGCGCGGACTTGACGCCCTGGGCATGCTCGCCCGAGCCGCGGCCGGCCAACTTGACGTCCTGTTCCTGCTGGGGGCCGACCCGTTGTCGGACTGCCCCGATGCTCAGCTGGCGGCACAGGCCCTGGAAGGTGCCGGCTTCGTCGTTGCCATCGACGCCTTCCTCACACCGAGCGCCGCCCGGGCGGACGTCGTGCTCCCGGCGGCTATGTACACCGAACGGCGGGGCAGCTTCACCAACCTGGAGGGCCGCGTCACCTGGCTCGGCCAAAAGGTGACAGCCCCGGGGTCGGCCAGGCCGGACTGGATGATCGCCGTACAGCTGGCCTCCCGTCTCGGCTCCAGCCTCGGCGCCGCCTCGCTCGAAGACCTGTGGGCCGAGATAGAGACGGTGTCGCCGCTGCACCGAGGTGTCCCCCAGGCACTCCTGGTCTCCCGCCAGGGGCGCAACGGCGTGGTCGTCCCCCTCGGCCTCGAGACCCCTTCGCCGGAGCTGACCGACGTGCCGCCGCCGCTCGACCCCATGGCCGACCCGGGCATTGTCTCGGCTGAACTGCACCCTGCTCCTCCCGTGCCGCTTTCGGTCGTCGGCCCGGGAACGGGACGCACCAACGCTCCCGGCGCCGGGCCCGAGCAGCTCCAGGCCCAGGGCGGGGCTGGCGCGGCCGGCNNCGGCCGGCTTGGCGGCACCCTCACGGCTCGGCCTCGGGCCGGCGGGCCCCACCGTTGCCTCCCCGGCACCTGCTGGGGCTGCCTCCCCCGCCCCATCCGCGGCCCCGTCCGCGGCGCGGGCCTCGGGCGACAACCACGGCGGGAACGGGCGGGGGCTGCGCCTGGTGGCGAGCCGGCCGATGTGGGACGGCGGGGTGCTCGTTCAGCGCTCGCCCTCCCTGGCCGGCCTGCACCCGCCGCTCGCCCTGCGGGTCAACCCGGAAGACCTGTCCCGCCTGGGCGACGGGCATGTGGGCGAGGTGAAGGTGAGCACAGCGCGTGGGAGCGTCGTGGTGCCGGCCGTGGCCGACGACCATGTCGCCGCCGGGTCGGCCGTACTGCCGTTCAACCTGCCCGGGGGCGGCGCCGGCTCGCTCATCGACGCCTCGGCGGCCTACAACGAGCTTACGGTCGAACCGGTGGGCGGGACATGATCGCCGCGGCCGCCGCCTATACCGGGGACCCCGTCTTCGCTCGGGGGATAGACCTGATCGTCTGGGTGTTCGTCCTGGTGAAGCTGATAATCGTCTTCGCCCTGCTCATGGTGTCCGTCCTGTTCATGATCATGTTCGAGCGCAAGGTCGTAGCCCGCCTCGGCAACCGGTGGGGGCCCAACCGGGCCGGGCCCAAGGGCTGGCTGCAGTCGCTGGCCGACGGGATAAAGCTGTTCTTCAAGGAGGCGCTGGTCCCCGCCCGGGCGGACAAGTTCGTCTACCGGATCGCTCCGATCATCGCCCTCGTGCCCGCGTTCGTGGCCTTCTCGATCGTGCCGGTGGGGGGGACCATCACCATCGGCAGTTACACCACCAGGCTGCAGCTGGCGGACCCACCGTGGGGCATCCTGGTCATGCTGATGGCCTCGAGCATCAGCGTCTACGGCGTCATGCTGGCAGGCTGGTCCTCGGGCTCCAAGTACCCTCTAATGGGCTCGGTCCGCGCCAGTGCCCAAATGATCTCCTACGAGGCCGCCCTCGGCCTGACCGTCGCCACCGTCGTGCTGTTGAGCGGGTCGCTCCACACGAGCGTCATCGTCGCCGCCCAGCACGGCGGCTTCCTTTACCACTGGAACATATTGCGGGCCTACGGCGCCCCGGCCGCCATCTTCTTCATCGCCATCACGGCAGAAATGACGCGGCCCCCCTTTGACCTCGTCGAGGCGGAGGAGGAGCTGGCGGGCGGTTTCAACCTCGAGTACTCCTCGATTGGTTTCGCGCTGTTCTACCTGGCCGAGTACATGGCCCTCGTCACCAACTCGGCCATATTCACCACTCTTTTCCTCGGCGGCCCCGACGGGCCCCGCATCGCCGGCAACTCGATCGGCCCGGTGTGGTTCACGATAAAGGTGCTAGTCCTGCTCTACATATACGTGTGGATCCGGGCCACCTTGCCCCGGCTGCGCTACGACCAGCTCATGGACCTCGGCTGGAAACGGCTCATCCCCGGTTCCCTCGCCATGCTGCTGATCGTTGCCGGGGCCCGTGTGGGCTGGCGTTACGGGCTGTTGGCCCTCTCGGGCAGCCTGATCGCGTTCGTGGTCCTCGAGCGGGCCATCGAAGTCGGCCAGCAGCAAGAAACCAACGCCATGTCGGAGCTGGACGCGCCATGAGCTTCTTGGACCAGAACAGGTTCGTCTCGTTTTTCAAGGGCTTCCTGGTCACCGGTAAGCAGCCGCTGAAGCCGAAGGTGACCGTCGAGTACCCCGAGCACAAGCGGCCCAAGCCCGAGCGCGCCCATGGTCGGCACGTGCTCAACCGTTACGAAGACGGCATGGAGAAGTGCATCGGTTGCGAACTGTGCGCGGGTGTCTGCCCCGCCCGGTGCATATACGTTCGGGGAGCGGACAACCCGCCCGACGCGCCGGTGTCGCCCGGCGAGCGGTACGGGTTCGTGTACGAGATCAACTTCCTGCGCTGTATCCATTGCGACCTCTGCGTCGAGGCCTGCCCGACCGAGGCGATAACCGAGTCGAAGCTGTTCGAGTTCTCCTTCACCAACCGGGACGACGCCATCTACACCAAGGCCGAGCTGGTCGTAGAGGATTCGGGGAAGCCCAAGGCACTGCCTTGGGAGGACTGGAAACCCGGCGACGACCGCAACACGTCAGCGTGGATGCGGGCCACGTCACCCTCGGGACGGGCCGACCTCGAAGGCGTGCCGCTGTGGTCCGGGGATCTCGGGTACGGCGTCCGGCCGGCTCAAGCCGGCCAGTCCGATCCCCAGGCCGCCGACGTGCCCGCCGATTTCGACGTGTCGGTACGTGAAGTGGCCGCCGCCGAGCTGAAGGGCGTAGGCGTGAGCACGGTCCGACCGGTCAGGCGACCGGGCGCGGCCGGCCCGGCGGGTGCCCTGTGAGCCTCTTGGCCGTCACCCACCTGGCCAGCGCCTCGGCTTGGGCCGTCTATGCCGTGGGCGCCCTTATGGCCCTGGCCGGCGCAGGCGGCGTGGTGCTCCAACGCAACCCCGTGCACTGCGCCCTGGCCCTGGTCACCACCATCTTCGGCATTGCGCTTCTCTTTATCGACCAGGGCGCCGACTTCCTGGCCGCCGTCCAGGTCATCGTCTATGCCGGCGCCATCGTGATCCTTTTCCTGTTCGTGATCATGCTGCTCGGGGTAGACCGCAAGGAGCAGCGCGCCCCGGAGAAACTGAAAGGCCTGATCCCCGTCGCCATCCTTGTTGGGGTGGTGGCGCTGGCCGAGCTCCTGGTGCTTGTGCGGGTCCACTACTGGGCCACCGGCTCCAAGGCCGGGGCCGGGGCCCTCAACGGCCCGGGCGAAAACGTCCAGAAGCTCGGTCAGAGCATTTTCACCGCTTACCTCCTACCTTTTGAAATGACGTCGGCCCTGTTGGTAATCGCGGTCGTCGCCGCCGTAGTCCTCGTGCGGCGGCCTTCGCCGGCTCCGCCCGGGCACGAGCACCGCACGGTCGTAGGGGGACGGGGGACGGCCCGCTCCGGTCCGGCCCCGGCTAGGGCGACCGTAGCGGAGCGAGGTACGCCAACCGAGCGCGGTAGCGGTGCCAGTGGCGGTGCGGAGCAGTCGGGCTCAACAGGAGAGGTGGTCCGATGACCGTACCCGGTGCCTGGTACCTCGTGCTGGCTGCCTGCCTGTTCGGCATCGGCGCCGTCGGGCTCCTGGTCAGGCGCAACATCCTGGTCATGTACATGTGCATCGAACTGATGCTCAACGCCGTCAATTTGACGTTTGTGACGTTTTCCCGCATGCTCAACGATCTTGGTGGACAAGATGCCGTCTTTTTCATCCTCGTCGTGGCGGCCGCTGAGGTGGTCGTGGGGCTGGGCATCATCGTGTCCATCTACCGGCGGCGCAGCGGCGCCACGGCCGACGACATCAGCTCGTTGAAAGGCTGACGAGCCATGGTAAATGCCGCCTACGCCATAGTCGCTCTTCCGTTGCTCGGCTTCATCATCAACCTGGTCTCCGGGCGGCGCCTCGGTGAGCCGGTGGCCGGGTGGGTGGGCACGGTGGCCGCGGGCGGCTCCTTCGTTTCCACGCTCATTGTTTGGGTGACCATGCTCGGGCGGCCCGCCGCCAACCGCTTCTCCGACCTGACGATATTCACCTGGTTCCCGGTGGCCGGCCTACATGTCAACGCCGGGATCCTGGTCGACCCGCTGTCCATGACCATGGCCTTGTTCGTGACCGGTGTGTCGACCGCCATACACATGTACTCCATCGGGTACATGCACCGGGACCCCGGCTTCGACAGGTTCTTCGTCTACCTCAACCTGTTCCTTTTCTCGATGATCGTGCTCGTCCTGGCCGACAACTTCCTCTTCTCGTTCCTGGGCTGGGAAGGCGTGGGCTTCTGTTCCTACGGGCTCGTGGGCTTCTGGTTCCAGCGCCAGACGGCGGCCGTGGCGGCCAAGAAAGCCTTCGTGACCAACAGGGTCGGCGATGTCGGGTTCCTGTTGGCGATGTTCTTGATGTTCGCCCACTTTGGTTCTTTGAACTACTCGTCAGTGCTCGGGACGCTTTCCCACGGCCACGCCACGGGCCTGTTGGCGGCGGCGCCCGGGGCCATAAAGGGCACTACGGCCACCGCTATAACGCTGCTGCTCTTCCTCGGCGCCGTCGGGAAGTCGGCCCAGATCCCGCTGTACATCTGGTTGCCCGACGCCATGGAAGGCCCGACGCCCATATCGGCCCTCATCCATGCCGCCACCATGGTCACGGCCGGCGTCTACCTCATGGTGCGGGTCGCCCCCCTGCTCCACTACGCCCACGCCACGTCATGGGTGATCGCCTGTGTCGGCGCCGGCACCGCCCTGCTGGCGGCGACGATCGCCTGCAGCCAGGACGACATCAAAAAGGCCCTGGCATACTCGACGGTCTCCCAGCTCGGTTACATGTTCCTGGCGGTAGGGGCCGGGGACTACGTCGACGGCGTTTTCCACATGCTCACGCACGCCTTCTTCAAGGCCCTCCTGTTCCTCGCCGCCGGCGCCGTGATCCACGCTCTGGCCGACCACCAAAACATGAAGGAGATGGGCGGGCTACGCAAGTACCTGCCCATCACCGCCATCACCTTCGGTGTGGGCTGGCTGGCCATCTCGGGCATACCGCCGCTGGCCGGTTTCTGGTCCAAGGACGCCGTTTTGTCCTCGGCGTGGCAGATGAGCAAGGTCCTCTGGGTCATCGGCGTCTTCACCGCCGGGCTGACGGCCTACTACATGAGCCGCCAGTTCGCTCTCGTTTTCACCGGTCAGGCCCGTTGGGAGGAAGCCCGCCCGGCCGCCGTCGCCAGCCATGAGCACCATGAGGCTGAGGGCCACGGCACTGTGGAAGGCCACGAAGGCACCGGGCCCGGGCTGCCGGCGCCCGCCCATGCCGAGGCCCGCCCCAAAGACCCGACCTGGACCATGTCCGTCCCCCTCATAGTGCTGGCCATCGCGGCCGTGCTGGGCGGGGGGATCAACTTCCCGGCCTGGCACATGGACTTCTTGACCCGCTTCCTGAGCCCCCTGTTCCCGGCGGGCACGTCTGTCACCATAAGCACCGGCACCAAGTGGGCGCTTTCCCTGCTGACCACCGCTGTGGCTCTAACCGGTCTCGGCCTGGGGCTGTCCACCTGGAGGACAGCCGAGCACCCCCGGCTCGAGCCGAATTTCCTGCGCCGGGCCTGGTACTTCGACGCCCTCGTGTCGGCTACGGTTTCCGGGCCGCTGCGCCTGGCCGCCTCCGGGCTGGCGTTCGTCATGGACAGGAAGGTCGTCGACGGGCTGGTCAACGGGACCGCCCGCGCCCTGGGGGCTTCCGGCCGCGTGCTGCGCCATCTACAAAATGGCTACGTCCGGACTTACGCCTTGGGCATCGGCGTAGGACTAGTCGTGCTGCTCACCTACCTCACCTTCCGAGTCGGGAACTGAGCCATGAGCTTCCCGATCCTCGACCTGATCGTCTTCCTGCCCTTGGGCGCCGCCATCGTGGTCGCTCTGTTGCCCAAGACGGCACCAAGCAATGCCGTGAGGGCGTTGGCGGTTGGCGCGGCGGTGGTCGAGCTTGGCGTCGCGCTGTGGATGGTCATCGCCTTCAAGACCGGGGACGCTCACGCCGGTTTCCAGTTCACCAGCCATCAGTCCTGGTTGGCCCCGCTCAGCATCTCGTGGTACCTGGGCGTCGACGGCATATCGCTCTTCCTCGTCGCCATGACGGCCCTGCTGTTCCCGATCGCCATGGCCAGCCCCCCCGGGCAACGATCGTCGAAGTCCTACCTGGGCTGGATGCTCCTGCTGGAATCCGCCTGCATGACGACCTTCCTGTCCCTCGACGCCTTTTTGTTCTTCGTGGCCTTCGAGGTCACCCTGGTGCCGGGGTACTTCCTCATCGTCAACGGCGATGGCCCGCGGCGGGGCTACGCCGCCACCAAGTTCTTCCTCTACACCTTCGCCGGTTCGGCGTTCCTGTTCGTCGGGATCCTCGCCACCTACGTCCTCGCCTCCGCCCACGAGCCCTCCGGTACCAAGGCCTCCTTCGACATCATCGCCCTCGCCCGGGGGACGGTCCACCTACCCATCGCTGACCAGGAGCTGCTCCTGCTGGCTTTCGGTTTGGCGTTCGCCGTCAAAATGCCGCTGGTGCCCTTCCATACCTGGATGCCGGACGCCTACACGCAGGCCCCCACCGGCGGGTCGATGGTGCTGGCCGGCATCCTGTTCAAGCTCGGTGCGTACGGCATCCTGCGTTGGGGCATCTTCTTGTTCCCCCGGGCGGCGGTCAACCTCGCCCCACTGGCGCTCACGCTCGCCGCCATCGGCATCATCTGGGGTTCGGTCGTGGCGGCCATGCAACGCGACCTGAAGCGCCTCGTGGCCTACGGGACGGTGGCCGGGGTCGGTTTCATCGTGATCGGGCTGTTCGGTTTCACCAGCGAGGGGATCACGGGCGGCATCGTCGAGATGGTCAATCACGGCCTATCGACGGGGGCGCTCTTCTTGCTCGTCGGGATGGTCTGGGAACGCAAGAGGACCTACAGCTTCTCCCAGCTCGGGGGCCTGCAGAGCGCCGTGCCCATCCTGGGGTGGGTCTTCATGGCCGTCATCATGAGCGACATCGGGCTGCCGGGGCTCAACGGCTTCATCGGCGAACTGCTGGTCCTGCTAGGCACGTTCATCACCCATCGTTGGTGGGCCGTGGTGGCTACCTCCGGGGTGGTCTTCGGGGCCGTCTACCTGCTGTGGGCCTACCAGCGCGTCTTCCACGGGCCCGCCCAAGCCGTAAACCAGGGACTGCGGGACATGACCTGGGGGGAGAGGGCGGCGGTGGCGCCCCTGCTCGCCGGCATCATTTTCATCGGCGTCTACCCCCAACCCGTACTGAGCCGGATCGAGCCTGCCGTCGACCACCTGGTGGCACACATTGAGTACGCCGACCCCAGTTTCAGGATCCCATCTCAGGGTGTCGGGCACGGCACCTTTGCCGTACCCGCCAACCAAATCGTGGACATGCCCCCAGCTACAGCGAAGGTGACGGCGGCGGGCACGGGGTCTAGCACGGGGTCAAACCCATGAGCGGCGCCGTCGAGTTGGCTGCCGGTGCGGGCTGCACCATCGACTCGGTCACAGCCAAAGTCACGGGCCTGTGCACGGGCAAGGGCTCCATCACCCTTGCGGTCAATTACGCCTCGATAATGCCGTTGCTCGTGCTGGCGGGCGGCGCCCTCGTCATCCTGCTGGTCGCGGCCCTGGTACCGAAACGCCGGTACCCCGGGCTGTGGGCGGCGATCACGTTCCTCATCGGCACGGGGACGGTTGTCGACGGTTTGGTGCAGTGGAGCACCCTAAACGGTTACACGGGCGTCCCGGTGACCCTTGGGGACCAGATAATTTACGACCACTTCAGCGCCTTTTTCGTCATATTGTTCGGGTGCGCCACCGCCCTGGGCGCCGCCACATCGGACAGCTACCTGGTGCGGGAAAACCTCGACGGCCCCGAACCCTACATCCTGCTGTTGCTGTGCTCGGCGGGGGCCGTGCTGATGGCGGAAGCGGCCGGGTTCATCAGCCTTTTCCTGGGCCTGGAGATCCTGTCCATATCGCTGTACACGATGTCGGCATACCACCGCCGCCGGGCGGCCTCGGGCGAGGCCGGTCTCAAGTACTTCATCCTGGGCTCGTTCTCCTCTGCGATCTTTATCTACGGGGCCGCCCTAATTTACGGGGCCACCGGTTCGACTCAGTTCGTCGAGATATTCAGCTTCCTCGTCGCCAACACCCTGGTGCACAGCGGGGTCCTATTGGCCGGGATGGGCCTGGTGATAGTAGGCCTGGGCTTCAAGGTCGCCGCCGTTCCCTTCCATTTCTGGTCACCCGACGTCTACCAGGGAGCACCCACGCCTTTCGTCGGTTATATGGCCGCCGTGGCCAAGGCCGGCGGCTTCGCCGCCCTGGTCCGGGTGCTCATGCTGGCACTGCCCACCGAAGCCAGCAACTGGCGGCCCGTCATCTGGGTACTGGCCGCGGCGTCGGTGCTCGTCGGCTCTGTGCTCGCCCTGGTCCAGTCCGACCTGAAGCGCATGCTGGCTTATTCGTCGGTGAGCCAGGTCGGCTACGTCCTCATCGCCCTCCAGGCGGGGACCACCCAGGGCATGACGGCAGTGTGCTTCTACCTGTTCACGTACACCTTCATGGTGATCGGCACCTTTGCCGTCGTGAGCGTCCTTCAGGGCCGAGGCGAGACCCGCAACGACCTGAGCTCGGTACGGGGCCTGGCGTCGCGCAGCCCATGGCTGGCCGGGGCCATGCTGGTCCTCCTCCTGGGGCAAGCCGGCATCCCCCTTACCAGCGGCTTCCTCGGGAAATGGGTCGTGATATCGGCCGCCATCGCCAAAGGGCAGTACGTGCTGGGCTTGATCGGCATGCTGGGCGCCGCCATTGCCGCCTTCTTCTACCTCCGGGTCGCCCTGTTGATGTACATGCCGGCCGCCACAGGGTCGCCCGCCGTGACGACGGGAGGCTCGGGGGACGAGAGCGAAGACGGGTACGGAGGCTCCGACCTCGCGGCCATGGCGAGCGCGGGCCTGTCAGGCCGTGACTCCGCCGTGGCGCTACGAGCGCCGTCCACGACCCGGCTGCGGGTACCGGGGGCCACGACCGCCGTGCTGGCTATCTGCGTGGCGTTCACGATCTTCGCCGGCGTGTCCACGCCGGTCCTGTCCCTGGCCCACACGATCACCCTTCCCTGGATGCCCTAAGCGGCCGTCCCCAGATCGCCTAGCCCTCCGGCGAGGAAGGATCCGTCAGCTGGGCCTCGAAGATCACCGCCCCGGTGGCGTTGTCCCGCACCAGGAACAGGAACGGGTGGTCGAAGACGATCGTGACGGGCGGAGGAGCGGGCATGGCCGTGGGCGTCAGGCCCCCTCCCGTGGCTGCCGACGCTTCCGTCCCCTTCTCGCTCACGTTCATCTGAGCGTCGTGGACCACGAAGGACAGGTCCAACGACCGCGGAGATAGGGCAGAGAAGTCGGCCTCCGGGGTGAATGCCTGGCCCATGCCCATGTCGCTCAGCACCTGGTTGAGCCGGAGCGAGGTCGCCAGCCTGAACCTCGGCAGCTTGATGTCAGCCCGTTCCTGTTGCAGCGCCAAGACTGTCGCGCTCAACCCGGCCGGGGTCAGCTGGCTTTCGAACCTGCCCAGTCGCCCGATCGGCGGCATGAGCACGACCGCCGACATATCGTCGCCCTTGTAGGGCAGTTCCGCCGCGTCCAGGTCGGCCGTGGCGGAGACGGGTACGTCCAGCGGCTGGGAGGTCGACATCATCGGGACGTTCGTCGTGCTCCCGGGGGCGACATGGAACGGTGCGGACGTGGTCAGAGAGGGATCGAAGGGCGTCTGCCACGGGGCGTCCATATAGACGGCGTCCACCATTACGGCCACCACGTCCTGAAGCTCCGACGCCGTCAGCAAATTCGTTATATGGCCGGCCGTACGGGTGGCGACCCAGCTGTCGATGGCGCGGGCCGACCCCGCCGGGTCGCTGTCCAGGTCCTGCTCCTTGACCCCGGCAGCGAAGTCCGCGGCCAGTAGCGCCAGGTAGGAGGAGCGCACCGGGAACCCGCTCTGGAGCCACAGTTCGTTGGCCGTGCCCAGCACCACGTGGTCGGAAGCGGCCTGGCGGCTTAGCGTGTTGTTCAATGAACGCCAGGCCAGGGCCTGCTGTTGGGGGGACATGGCCCCCGAACCCAGGGCCTGCGCTATGCCAGCCTCGGTTGGCCCGGCGGCCCCTGGTTCCAGCATGGCCAGCAGGGTGGCGATGCTCGAAGGGGACAGCACCAGGTTGGGCCGTCCCGGCGCCAGCCGGTGCAGCAGGTCAAGTGCGAACGCCTGCTCGGCGCCGCTGAGGGCGGGGACAGGCGCGCCAGCCGGTGCCCCGCCCGCGGGGCTGCTCAGGCCGGTCACGGCCACGGCCGCGGCGAGTACCGCCGCCGCACCGGACCGAGCTGTGCGGCGCCCGGTCCGCCTGGAGGTCGACCACCAATGCACCGCCCGAAGCCTACGTGGCGCAGTCGTCTACCCGCCGGCCGCGGCGGCCAACTTCGCCAAGTTCGTAGGACCGGCTCCTAATGGCCGGGCTCAGCCGCCGCGGGATCCAGCTGACGTGGGAACTAGCTGGCAACCTTCCCGGCCCCGGCCGCCTCCACCTGGCGCTGAGCTGAGGGCACCAGGAACCGGCCGATGAGCGGCAGTTCCCAGATGGACTCGGCCCGGGCCACGGCGACTGCTATCGGCAGGGCGTGCTCAGGGGAGTCGTAGACCGCATAACGGGGTTGCCAGTCGGGGTCGAACTTGGCGTTGAACCGCCACAAAGACTCGATCTGCATCGAACCGCCCATGCGCCGCACCAACCAGGCCTGGGCCCTTTGGGGCAGGCCGTCGCCCGCTTCTCCGGCCAGGACAGCCCTCATCGTGGCGAAGTTCAACCCGAGGCCCTTGTAACCCCGTTCCCGTAGGTAGCGGATGGTCTCGACGATGGCGAAATCTATGAGACCGTTGGGATGTTCGGCGTTGTCGCGGCGCATTAAGTCGAGCGAGAAACCCTCTATGGCCGGCGCCGGGACGTACTGGCAGAAGGCCACCGCCGGCCCCGGCCCGGGCCCGTCCTCGCCCACCGGCCCGTGGACGACGGCCAGCAGCAGGCCCGTGTCGCGCGGGTCGAATATGCGTCCCAAGGTCATGGAAAAGCCGCGCTCGACCCCACCCCGACGGCTCTTGGTCATGACCTCTTCCAGCTCCCGAGCCAGGCCCGGGGCCACGTGCGCCGGGTCATGGAAGCTGATCGTGTAGCCGTTGCGAGCCACCCGGTTGACGGCTTGGCGCAAGCCCTTGGACTTCCCCCCTCCGAGGGCGAACCGCTCCGTACGAACGACGGCCTCGTCGCCCACGTACAGGTCATGCATGCCCGTGGACCGGTAGATGGGCAACCAGTCTTCCGAGGCCCCGAGCAGGCCCAGGCTCCAGCCCCGAGAATCGGCGAACTCGCGGAAGCTCCGCCAGGCACCCTCACGCTCCGCCGGCGGGCCGACGGGGTCGGGCGAAACCAGGCAAACGCCGCTGTAGACGGCGTAAGCCACAACTGTCCCGCCCCAGAAATAAAACTCCTTGTCAGAGCGCAGCGTGAAGTAATCGAGGGTCCCGGCTCCGTACCGCCTGACGACCTCCCGGGCCCGTTCGAGCCCTCCACTACCGTGGCGGGGCCAGCGCGCCACGACGGGCCGGAACACCATCCAGGCCGCGACCAGCACCAGGCCGGCCGTCACCGAGAACATGGCGGGAGAAAAGAAGTCGTCCAGACGGTCGGGCAAGGCGACGTGCTTCACCCCGACCATGCGCTCGACGGTGGCCTGAAAGGCTTGTACCCACCCGATCCGGGCGGACCGGCGGTGGTGCACTGTAGTGGTGACCCAGGAGGTGCCCTCCAGCGCCAGGGCCCCGGCCACGATCGCCGTCACGGCCAGGCCAACCAGGCGAGCGAGGGCCCGGCCGACCGGAGGCGCGTCGCTGCCGGCCCGGAACGAGTCGCGCCGGAGCCACAGGAACGCGGCGACGCCTAGCGCTATGACGGCGCCGGTGACGCTGCCCCCGCCTAGCAGGTGCAAGGTGGCGACCGCCACCAGGGTGGCCTGGCACACAAGATAGGCCCGGCGTTGGCCGCGTCGGATCCCGCGGGCCAACATGAGCAGCCCCAACCCGCCTAGTGCCGCCAGTGCCCCCGCGGCCTGGGGAACGGCCAGGGGCAGGAGCTGGCGCAAGACGTTGAGGTGGTGGGCGACCGGTGCCGACAGGTCCGACACCAAGGAAAGGAAGCCGGCAGCGGCGACGACCAGCGCGGCCAAGCGCCGTGAGCGCCGGTGCGGTACGACGCGTCCGGGCACGGCCGGCCAGGGCCGCCCATTCGGGAAACTGGCCACGACCACGGGGTGCGGCAGTAGCGGCGGTCGCGTCAGGGCCCGTTCGGCCCAGGTCGCCCCCGGCCCCAGGACCTGCCCGAAAAGAAGCCGGGCGTGCAGTTCGGTCCCCGTCTCCAGTTCGATCCAGGCCAACTGACGGGTGGCCAGGAAAGCGGACGGCAGGCCGAGAGTGGCGCCACGCGCCGTGTACTCGCTCACGACATCTCCGCAACAACCGGCGTTGGCGTAAAAGCCGGTGCCCACCGGGCTCAGCTCCGCCCGGCTGGTGGCGCCGGTGACCAGGCCGGCCCAGCCCGTGCTGGCCAGCTCCCGGCCGGCGGCCCGGGCCGCCTCGTTCAAGTCGTGCGGGTCGCCGGCGCGCCCGGAGAAGGCCAACCAGATCTGGCGCAGGGAGACCAGGGCCAGGGCCAACAGGACCGCCGACTCCACCACCGCGGCGCCCAGGGTCGTGGCCAGCAAAATGCCCGAGACGTGGCGAGCGGGCCGCAAGAACGCCACCGGGAGGCGCAGTAGGAGGGCTAGCAGGACAGGCACGGCGAGAAGCCAGGCGCGCCGGCCCAGCTGGCGGTAAACCAGGCGCGAAGCGATGAAGCGGCTGGCCGCACCCGGGTCGTCGAGCTGGCCGAGCCCGGCCAACCATCCGCTGGTGCTGCCCCGCCACAACCCGGGCAAGACATCGGCCAGACGCTGGCGGCCCACGTCGGGCGGACCGCCAGGTCCCGACGGTACGGGCGGGCCAGCTTCGAGGCGGTCCCCCGGCTCAATGCGGACCTTGCGGACGCCACCGGCCGTGACCAGGTCAGCCACCACCGCGGAGGCAACCTCTGCCCCAATGCTCGCCCTCAAGGCGGCAACTGCGCCGGGCTGGGCCAGCCAGGCGTCGCGTTTGCCGGGGAGGACCACGGTCCGCCGGCCCGGGACGGCGGCAAAGTCCCGCAGAGCGTCGCGTAGGACGGCGTGAGCGTCGAGCGCGCCGGCCATGTCGTCCTGCTCGGCCGCCAGCTCGAAGGACCCCCCTGCCAGCACCACGGCTCCCGGTCCGCTCCAGTAACTGATGGCCCGGGCGATCTCGGTGGCAGCCAAGCTGGAAGCGGGCGTTGCCGTAGACGAGAGGTGGAGGTTGGCGAAAATCAGCAGCCGGGCACCTAGTGGCAGCGGGAACACCAGGTCGTCTGCCACCAACCTATTCTGACGCCATGGAAAGGGCCACAGCCGGTAAGCAAGCGCCCGGGCCGCCCGAAGACGTCGGCCGCGCCTCGTGGACCTGGCACAACGGGCCCGCAGAAGGGGCGGCGGTGGTTTTCGACCTCGATGGTGTGCTCTCTAACGCCGCCGCTCGCCAGCACTACATAAAGGCGCCTCGCCCTGACTGGGAGTCGTTCTTCTCGGCCTCGGCCGAGGACCCCCTTGTTGACGAGGTCGCCGCCCTGCTCGGGCTGTTGGCGCCGGATTTGGCCGTCGTGTTGTTGACGGCCCGGCCCGCCCGCATCAGCCGGCTCACTGTCGACTGGTTGGCTCGGCACGACTTGCGCTGGGACCTACTGGTAATGCGGCGAGACGGCGATTACCGGCCGGCGCGGCACTTCAAACAGGAAGCCCTGAACGACATCCGCAGCCGCCGCTTCGTCCTCAAGCTCTGCCTCGAGGACGACGTGCGAAATGTGGAGATGTTCCGGGCCGAGGGTGTCCCCTGCCTCTATATCCATTCCGGGTACTACGACTGAGGGGCTGCTCAGCGGACTTTCAGCTGCACTATGTACATTGGTTCACAGAGGTGTGAACACATGAACCGCAACAACATTAAGACCACCGTCCTGTTGGCCCTGCTGGGTGCGCTGTGCCTCGGCATAGGAGCCTTTTGGGGCGAGGGGGGCCTGATCATCGGCTTGGTCGTCGGGCTCGTTTTCGTCGGCGGCTCCTATTGGTTCTCCGACACGATCGCCATCAAAGCCGCCCGCGCCGTTCCCGTGTCGGAAGCTCAGATGCCCCAGTACTACGAGATCATGCGGGACCTTACGACCCGGGCCAAGTTGCCCATGCCCAAGCTTTACGTCTCGCCTGAGGCCCAACCCAACGCCTTCGCCACGGGCCGCAACCCTAAGCACGCCGCTGTAGCCGTCACGCAGGGCATCCTGCAGATCTGCACCTGGTCCGAGCTGCGGGGAGTACTGGCCCACGAGATCAGCCATGTCCGTAACCGCGACATCCTGACCTCCTCGGTGGCCGCCTCCATCGCCATGGGCATCACCTTCTTGGCCCGGATGGCCGCGTGGAGCAGTCTGTTCATGGGCGGCCTGGGCGGCGCAGGAGGAGGCCGGCGCAACAACGACGAAAACATCTTCGGCTTCCTGGCCATGATCATCCTGGCGCCCCTGGCCGCCACGATCCTGCAACTGGCCCTGTCCAGGAGCCGGGAGTACGAGGCCGACCGGGACGGCGCCCGTTTGATCGGCGACGGTGAGCCCCTGGCCTCGGCCCTGGCAAAGCTCGACGCCACGTCCAGGCGCGTCCCGATGAACGTGCCCCGCGAGATGGCCGCCCTGTACATCGTCAACCCCCTGGCCGGCCGGCGCGTGAGCTTTGCCAAGTGGTTCAGCGACCACCCTCCTACCGACCAGAGGATTGCCCGGCTGCGGTCCCACGAGTGGGCGCACCGCTTCTGAGCGTCCCCCCTCTCGGGGCGTCCGCCCGCTCGGCCTGTCAGTCCCTGAAGTTCTCGAACTGGAGCGGGATCCCGAAGTCGTGCTCCCTCAGGGCGGTGATCGTCGCTTGCAGGTCATCGCGCTTCTTGGCCGTCACCCGCACCTGGTCGCCCTGGTTGGACGAGGACACGCCTTTGGGGCCGTTTTCCTTGATGAACTTGTTGATGGCCCGGGACTGGTCGGCATTGATCCCGGCCTTGAGGGTCACGGTCTGGCGGACGGTGCCCTTGGCCGCCTCTTCGAGCTTCCCGTAGTCGAGAGCCTTGAGGGACACCTTCCGGCGGACGAGTTTCTCTTCCAGTACCTGTAGGACAGCCTTCAGGCGGTCCTCCGTGGCCGAGCGCAGCGCCAGTTCATGGCCGGACAACTCGATGCTCGAACTCGTAGCCCGGAAGTCGAAGCGCGTCTCTACTTCCCGCGCCGCCTGGTCCACGGCGTTGCGCACTTCCTGCATGTCGACCTGCGAGACAACGTCAAACGTAGGCATGCCCAACACGCTAGCCTTGCATCTCTTGAGGGCCTCACATCCCTCGAGGGTCGGTGCCCGAGTGGACAATGGGAGCAGACTGTAAATCTGCCGGCTGACGCCTACGGGGGTTCAAATCCCTCCCGGCCCACGGTTGCACCGCCGGCGGTTGTCCCACCGGCGGTGCGCGACGCGATCGTCGTCAGCGCTTCAGGGCGTCTTTGACCTTCTCGCCGGCCTGTTTCAGGTTGCCCGCTACGCGGTCAGCCTTACCGTCGGCTTCCAGCCCGCGGTCGTCGGTGGCCCGGCCCACCTTGGTCTTGGCCTCACCCCTGACCACTTGCGCCTTGTCCTTCATCTTGTCGGTCGCGCTCATCAGATTGCCTCCTTGGGCCCCGCCTCGAGAGCAACCCGGGGCTGTTACTTGACATACCCTCAGAGGTCTCCGACCATGCCGGCAGGGCCCTGACGCGTCCCGCAGGACGGCGACCGGAGGACGGCGACCGCAGGACGGCGGCGGGCGCGGCTTACGGCCCGGGGCCCATGTAGTCCCAGGACGTGGGCCCGGGCGCGCCTCCGGACCGCCCGGGCGACTGGCCCCACGGCGCGTGGCCGCCGGCGGCCGCCCTTGCACCGGCCCCGTAAGGATCCCATCCGTACGCCCCCGAGCGGCCCCCGGACTGGCGCCCGCGTTCGGCCTCCTCCAGCCGTACCTCTATGGGCCACTTCGAGAATGCAAAGACGAGGAACATCACAAAGTTGACCACCGGGACCAGGGAGATCAGGATCCACCAGCCGGAGTAGCCGGCCTTGGAGATGACCTTCACCCCGGCGACGATGCTGAGCACGCAGATGCTCAAATCGACCGCCAGCAGCACCAGCAGCACGAGGTACCCCATCCATTTCCTCCTTCTTCGGGGTGGCTATAAGGCCTATCGTCACTTGTGACGCTCGCTTGACGGTCAGAGAGGATCCTGTGTGGATGGTGACAGCCAAGCGTGAACTGCCGGCCGGGCCCCAGGCGGCGCCAGGACCGCTGCCCCATCGCGGACGGTACGTCCCGAAGGTGGCGGTGGAGGTCGCCGCTTTCGGTGCTTTCCTGGCCTTTCTCGACTCCACGGTCGTCAATGTGGCGTTCCCCAACCTTGAGGCCGCGTTCCCTTCCGCCGGCATCAACACCCTCTCGTGGGCCCTGAACGGGTACAACATCATCTTCGCCGGGCTGCTCGTGCTTTTCGGCCGCTTCGCCGACCTCATCGGCCGGCGTCGCCTGTTCCGCATCGGCTTGGCCGTCTTTACGGTGGCGTCGGGACTATGCGCAGCTTCTACGTCCGTGCCGATGCTCGTCGCGCTGCGAGTGGTCCAGGGGGCCGCAGCGGCCATGCTCGTACCGGCGTCGCTCGGCATCGTAGTCCACGCCTCCTCGTCGGAGCACCGAGCTCACTCGCTCAGCCTTTGGGCGGCAGCCGGAGCCCTGGCGGCCGGCCTTGGCCCTCCGGTCGGCGGGGCGTTGGTAGAGGCCTACAACTGGCGGCTCGTCTTCCTTGTCAACGTCCCCCTCGGGTGCGCCGCCTGGTTCCTCGGGCGGCACTGCATCGTGGAGAGCCGCGCTCCGGGCCGGCGCGTGATGCCCGACCTACGCGGTGCGCTGCTTCTCTCCGCCTCTGTCGCCCTGCTGACCCTTGGGGTCGTCCAGGGGACCTCCTGGGTTTGGGACAGCCCGGCGACCCTGGGCGCCTTCGCGGCTGCTCTGGTCGGGACCGCCCTCACCGTTCGCAGCTCACTGCGCCACCCATCGCCCGTGCTCGACCCGGTCCTGTTGCGTATGCGGGCGTTCGGCGTCAGCAACCTGGTCACGCTGGTGGCCGGGCTCGGCCTTTACACCTACCTCCTGGCCCACATCCTCTGGCTGCACTACGTCTGGGGTTACTCCCTGCTGGTCTCCGGCCTGGCCGTGGCGCCCGGGGCGATTGTGGCCGCCTTGGTGGCCCGACCGTGCGGCAAGCTCGCTGACCGTTTTAGCCCCCGTGCCGTGGTCGTCCCCGGTGCGCTGGTGTGGGCGGCCGCCTTCGTCTGGTACGCCGCGAAGGTAGGCGTCCGTCCGGACTTTCTTGGCCAGTGGTTACCGGCCCAGATCGCCAGTGGGATAGGGGCCGGCTCCACGCTGGTGGTGGCGGCCGGCGGCGGGCTGGCCACGGTACCGGCGGGTCGCTACGCCACCGCGTCGGCCGTCAACTCGAGCGCCCGCCAGCTGGGCGGTGTGCTTGGCATCGCCATCCTCACCGTCTTGCTCTCCCACCCTTCGAAGGCTTCCCTACCGGTGGCCGCTTCCTTGTGCCTCCCCGGGCTGTTCCCACCCCAAAGGCTCGACGGGCGTGTGCTGGTGGACGGGAGCCTGACCGACAACTGCCCGACGGCCGCCTTTGCCGGGGTCTTCGAAGGGCCCGTGCTAGCGGTACGGGTCAGCGCCGCGTCTTCGCCGCCGCCCGGGCCGGACCTGCCATCCCTCGGTGAGACACTGGTGCGCGTCATGGAGATGGGCGAAGGGCCCGACCAGGAACGGGCCGAATGGGTGGTCCCCACAGTCACCGTCACCCCGGACACCAGCGGGGTCGGTCTCCTCGAGTTCCACCAGATCGAACGGGCGCGCGAAGCCGGTCTGCACGCCGGCCGGGCCGCGGTCGCAGCTCTTTACGAGTTAGCGGTCCCATGACAGGCGTCGCCCCGGCACCCGTCGTTTCGGCTGCGATGGTCCAGGAGGCCGCCGAGCGCATCACGGGGCGGGCGCGGCGCACTCCGGTCATCGATTGGTCAGTCCGCGCCGAGGGCAGCCGGGTCGAAGTGACCCTGAAGTTGGAACTGCTCCAGCACGTGGGGTCGTTCAAACCGAGAGGGGCGTTCAACCGGATCCTTTCCGCGCCGGCCCTACCTGAGCTCGTGGTCGCCGCCTCTGGTGGCAACCACGGCCTGGCCGTTGCCTACGCCGCACGTGAGCTTGGCATCCGGGCCGCGGTATACGTGCCCGTGACGGCGCCAAAGGTGAAGGTCGACGGCATCCGGGGCCTTGGAGCGGCAACGGTGCTGGTCGGCAACTCCTACGCCGACGCGGCCGAGGCCAGCTACGAGCGCGCCGGCGAGCCCGGAGCTCTGTATGTACATCCCTACGACCAGAACGAGGTCGTCGCCGGACAGGGCACGGTGGGCCTGGAGCTCGACCAGCAGGCGCCGGAGCTGACCACGGTCCTCGTGGCGACCGGGGGTGGTGGCCTGATCGGCGGTATTGCCGCCTGGTTTGGACGAAGGGCGCAGGTCGTTTCGGTGGAGCCTCACGGTTCGCCCACCATGTACGCGGCCCTCGCCGCCGGTGCCCCAGTGGACGTCGAGGTCGGCGGGTTGGCGTCCGACGCGCTCGGCGCTCGCCGGATCGGGGTACACGGGTTCCTCAGCGCCCAGGCCGCGAACGTGAAGGCCGTGCTCGTGAGCGAAGCCGCCATCGTCGAAGCCCGCCGGCTGCTCTGGGACGACCTGCGCGTCGCTGCCGAACCGGGGGGAGCGACCGCGCTAGCCGCCCTGCTCGAAGGCGCCTACCGGCCCTCCCCGTCGGAGCGCGTCGCCGTCGTCGTCTGCGGTGGCAACGCCGACCCGTGCGACTTGGTGGTGGCCGGGACGGACCTGCGTAGTCCTCAGGCACGCCGGCCGCCGGCCGATGGGCCGGCACCTCGAGGCGTCCGACGGGCCAAGGGCGAGCTAAGGGCGAGCTGATTGGAGCCGTCGCCCGGCTCGCGAAGTTTCGGCACAGCTAACATTCGGTATGGCTAACGGGCCGCGCGTACGCCGGGCCGCTGCGGGGGCAACAGCGGGGGTGCTCCTCGTGCTGGGCGGACAAGGACAGATCCTCTCTCGACCCCGCCGTCGACCTGACCGCTCGACGGCCCGTACCGGCCGGGGCCCCGGCGCCAGGAAGGTAAGCGAAGATGACAGGCGCGACCAAGTCGACCACCACGGAACTTCGAGCGGCGCAGCTCCTCAAAGGCAAGCAGGTGTGGGCGTTCCCCCTTGGCGTCGGTTCGGTGCTGGTGGTGCTGATGACCCTCTTCTATTTCGGGTCTATCGTCGACCCGACAGCACACCTGCACGGCCTGCCGGTGATCGTCGTCGACCAGGACGTCGGTGCCACCACGACCTCGGGGCGGGTGGATCTCGGCGACCAGGTGGTCGGCGCCCTCACCAAGACGCCGGCGGTGACCGACCGGCTGGAGGTAAGGGCCCTGTCCCTTTCGGACGCCGAAGCGGAAATGGACAAGGGTGCCGCCTACGCGTCCGTTGTCGTCCCGTCCGACTTCACGGCCTCGGTCTTGGCCCTGGCTGGCGGGCCCAAGACGGCCTCCTCGTCGGCATCGCTGCCCACGGTCGAACTGATGGCCAACACGCGCGCCGGCACCCTCGGCGTCAGCCTGGCCGAAGGAGTTTTGGGACCGGCGCTCGCCGATGTCTCACGTTCGGTCGGCAAGCACCTGGAGGCCGAGGCAGCCCCCGGCGGCCCCGGCACCGCGCTGCTGGCCGACCCGGTCACGGTGTTGGCCGAAACTTACCGGCCGCTGCCTGCCCATGCCGGCCTCGGTTTGAGCGCCTTTTACATCTCCCTGCTCATCATGATGTGCGGGTTCCTCGGCGCCACCATCGTGAACACCGCCGTCGACTCCACCCTCGGCTACGCCGCGAGCGAGATCGGGCCGCGCTGGAGCCAGAAACTACCCCGCAAGATCACGCGCTGGCAGACCCTGGTGGCCAAATGGGTGATCGCCGTACCGGCGACCTTGTTGTTCACCGGGCTGCTGATGGGGATGGCGGCCGGACTGCTGAGGATGGACGCGCCCCATTGGCTCGAGCTGTGGATGTACGGCTGGTTCGCCGCCGCCGTGGTCGGCATCGGGACGCTGGCTCTCTTCGCCGTGCTGGGGGCCCTCGGCCAGTTGCTCGCCCTCATAGTGTTCGTCTACCTCGCGCTGGCGTCGTCGGGCGGCACGGTGCCTCTCCAGGCGCTCCCCGGTTTCTTCCGTTTCGTGGCCAGCTTCGAGCCGCTGCGCCAGATCGTCGGCGCGGTACGGGCGGTCCTCTATTTCAACGGCGCGGGCGACGCCGGCCTGGACAGGGGCCTGCTCCTCACGTCCATAGGGCTCGTGTTCTGGGTCGCCGTCGGCGCCGCCGTGACCATGTGGTACGACAAAAAGGGCTTTCACCGCCTCCGGCCCGAGTTGGTCGAGCTCATCGAGGCGTCGGCGCACGCCTACCGGGACCGAAGCCCGGGCGTCGGCGCGACAAAGCCGCCGGCCGGCTCACCAGCCGCCGGGGCCACCGGCGTGGAGGCGTAGTAGCGCGCCGCGGCGGTTTATGGCACTACGAGCACCGGACGGCGGCCCGTGGTCAGTAGCTTCCTGGGTACACCACCAAGGTGTAGGGCAGGGTGGTGGGAGCGCCCCACCACTATCACGTCAGCAAGGCAGCTTTGGGCCAGTTCTTCGAGCTCATGGGCTACGTCGCCTTTGACATAGGTGAAGTCGCCTTTTACGCCGGCCTGGCTCAGCTCTTTGACCACATCTCGCCCCAAATCGCCGCCGTCGTCGCCGTCGACAAAGGCCGTGACCGGCACGGCGAAGACGGCCAGGTCCGCGGACGGCGGCACATGTAAGACAAAGCAGGCATGCACGCGAGCTTCGTACCTCATGGCGATACCGACGGCCATGGAAAAGGCGCGCCAACTCGTCGTCGAGCCGTCGATGCCGACAACGAGGTCCCTCACGATGGCCACCCCGTCCCGCTGCCGGCCCGTAGTTTTGGGGACCGCCTAGTACTTGCGCGCTCCATATGGCCGGGCTCTCAGTGGCGACGCCCGTGCGCGCTGCCACCGGGATGACGCACCCGCTCACGCAACAACCTGTGCGGGCGAGGCTTGGCTGCCGACAATGGCACTGGGCTGGCGGCAAAGGCGTCGGTCAACGTGTGCGCGGGCGTACCATCGCCGGGTACTTGTTGGGGCACCCGGCGGCCTGGGCTGACCGTGGCAGTCGCCGAAGCCGCAGGTACCGCGGCGACCGCGGCGCCGCCGCCGTTGGGCGAGGGCGCAATTCCCGAGGTGAGCAGCGCCTTTTGGTCCCTCGACTCGTCGTCCTCGTGGATGAACTTCTGGCCTCGCAGTACAGAAGCGAGTGCCGCGATGACGCTCATGACCGCGGCGAAGGTCAGGATGATCACCAAGCCATGCTTGAACGAGGGCCCGATCAGTTGCGGGAAGAAGGCCCTACTGGTCAGGGCAGCGGCCTGCGCTGGGGCCAGGTGCCCCAGAACTGCCGGCCCGAGAAGGCTTTTCAGCGGGTTGAGGCCCAAGAAAGCCGCAAAGAGGTAACCGAGCGGGGGAAGGTGGGCCAATTGCGTGGCGTTGGCTGCGGGGACCCCATGGGCGACCAGGCCTTGGTACATCGCCCCGGGCACCTTGGAGTTAAGACCGAACACGAGCAGCGTGAAGAAAAGCCCCATCGAGAGCGGCATCCCGACTTGGGCGAACGTCACCCGCATCCCCGAAGCCGCTCCCCGGTGACGAGCGGGGACCGAGTTCATGATCGAGGCGGTGTTCGGAGAGGCGAACAGGCCTCCGCCGATCCCAGAGACGAACATCACCGCCGCGAAGGGCCAGTAGGAGAAGTCGGCCGGGAAGGCCATCATCGCCAAGTACATGAGGGCGGAGACCAGCATCCCGCTCGTAGCGAAGGGCCGAGCGCCATACCGGTCCGACAGCTTGCCCGAAATGGGCCCAGCGATCGCAAAACCGAGCATGAAGGGCAACATGTAGATCCCCGCCCACAGCGGCGTCCTCGTGAAGCTGTAGCCGTGCTGGGGCAGCCAGATGCCCTGGAACCAGATCATCAACATAAACTGCAAGCCACCGCGCCCGATCGCCCCGAGGAACGACGCGGCGTTGCCGGCGGTGAACGCTCGGATGCGGAACAGCGACAGGCGGAACATCGGTTCTGCCACCTTGTTCTCTACGACGACAAAGATGACGAGCAGAGCCAAGCCCCCAAAGATCATCTCCAGCACGAAGGGGTCGCCCCAGCCGGTGAGCGCGTGCCCGTAGGGCTTGATGCCATAGGTCACCCCGGTGAGGACCATGGCCAGGCCCCCGGCGAAGGCGACGTTGCCCAGCCAATCGATCTTGGCTTTTATACGGACGCCGATCTCCTTCAGCTTCAAGTAGGCCCAGATAGTGCCGAAGACCCCGACCGGCACGTTCGCCAGGAACACCCAGCGCCACCCGATCTGGGACAGGAACCCGCCGGCGAGGATGCCCAAGAAAGAGCCAAGGATGCCGGCGACCATGTTCATCCCGAGGGCGAAGCCGAGCTGTTCGGCGGGGAAGGCGTCGGTGATGATGGCAGCCGAGTTTGCCATGAGCAACGCCCCGCCAATGGCCTGGAACATCCGCAGGATTACGAGCTCCAGAGCCCCGGTGGAGCCCGTGCTCCACACAACTGAAAGCAGGACCGCCCCGACGGTGAACCAGGCGAAGCCAAGGTTGTACATCTTCGTGCGACCGTACATGTCGCCGATACGGCCGACCGTCACGACGGCGGCGGCCGACACCAATGTGTAGCCCATCATGATCCAGAGCAGGTAAGGGAAGTTCGCGGCCTGCAGCGGGTCCAGGTGGATGCCCCGGAAAATGACCGGCAAAGCGATCATGAGGCTGGTCCCGTTGAGGGTGGCCAACAACACCCCGACGGTGGTGTTGGAAAGGACGACCCATTTGTAGTGGGGCCCCACGACCGGTGACGGGACAGACGGCAACGTGGTCGTGCCGGCGTTCATGCCAGCACCTCCTTCTCTTCGGGGTTTTGTGTGGTAAAAGACTCGAGTACCGTCACGGCGCGTTCCAACGCCACACGGTCCTCATCGCTCAGCGCAATGAGGTGCCCGGCGAGCCAGGCGTTGCCGGACTCCCAGCGCTGAGCGAGCAGTCGCTCGCCCGCAACGGTCGCCACCAAGTGAACGCCTCGGCGGTCGGTGGGGTTAGCTCGGCGGGTGACAAGGCCGGCCTCTTCTAACTTGTCGGCCAGGCGTGTCACCGCCGGCGAGGGCAGCTCTTCGATCTCGGCCAGCTGTCCGACGCCGATCGGGCCACCCCGTACGACACTGGCCAGCAACGAAAGCTGGGCGATGGTGAGCTCCGAAGGGTCGTAACGACGCAGCTGGCGGCTCAGGCGGATCATCGACAGCCGTAACCGGCTGGCCAGCGCCTGGGGCGAGGGCCCGCCCGGCTCCGTCCTTATGTCAGCCTTCGCAGCGTCGACCGGCATGGGGTCCTGGGCCCTCCTCGATACGTGCTTATGTTACTAAGTGTCGACTGTTACTAAGTATCGACGATAAGTAAACCATACCTGAGCGGGACCCTTCACACCACCGGCGACCATCACGGCCGTCAATGCCCCAGTCGCGCCGTTTGGCGTTCCTCCTGTTGTCCCTGCTCACGGTGCGTGTCCCGTCTGTCATGGACGGGCCTGGACGCCGTGTGACGCGGGCTAAACGCGGGCTGATTGCCTACGGCTCAGCACAAGCCGGCGAGACGGTAGAGCACCAAACTGCCGGCGACGGCGACATTGAGGCTGGCCCCTTTGCCGACCATCGGGATCTCCACGCAGACGTCGGCGCTCTCGACCCACCGGGGCGGGATGCCCTCGTGCTCGTGGCCGAGGAGGACAACCGTCGGCTGGCGCGCCGTTCCCAGTCGAGGTAGCGGTACGGCGCCGTCCGCCAACTCGATGGCCATGATCCGCCAGCCCTGGGCCCGCATCGACTCGATCCAGGCGTCCTTGCCTGGCCGCGCCCAATGAACGTGAGGGCGAAAGCGCCCCCCCAAGGTGTCGCCATGGTCCAGGGCCTGGCGGTAATGATCGGTCGGAGGGACAGCCATGCAGGCACCGACGGCGTCGCAGGTCCGCATCAGCGTCCCGAGATTGGCACCGTAGGCCACCCATAGCGGGGCCACAACCAGGTGCTCCCAACAACCGTGCCGAGACCGGCGCCGCTCACGGCGGATATCAACCGCTGTCGACTTCGCGCCGGTCACCTATCGAGCCTGAGCGGCTCCTTCCGTACGGTGGTCGCTCACGCTCACCAAGCATAGGTGCCAGATGGGTAATTCGGGGGCGCGACGGGGTCGGTGGTGGTCGGCTGGCTATGCCGTTCGGCCGTATTGGTCGTCGGTGACATGGTCACCCCAGGTGGCCGGGCCCTGGGTGATGGAGATGTGGGTCATGAAGTGGTCGTGAGCGGCGCCGTGCCAGTGTTCTTGGCCATTCGGGGTAAGGTGGACGTCGCCGGGGCGGAGTTCGCCGATCTCCTCGCCGCGTGACTGCACGAGGCCTTTTCCTTCGGTGACGTAGAGGGTCTGGCCGCCGTCGTGGGAGTGCCATGCGGTGCGGGCGCCGGGGGTGAAGTGAACGGCGCCGACGTTGAGTTGCGAGTGGTCGTTTGGTTCGACGAGGCGGTCGATCCAGACGTCCCCGGTGAACCATTCGGCTGGGCCTTTGCTAGTCGGCTTCTTTGGCTGGGTTCCCATTAGTTTTCCTTGGTTTCAGTGTTCGATTGCTTACGTGGCATAATCGTAGTTATCGTGTGTAGTCTAATGGTATATCAGTGATCGCCACACCGCTGCATCACGAGCTACTTGGTGCTCGTAAGGCAGCACTAGCTGCGGCCTGAGCGGTGAACGACGTGAAGCTCGTTCATCTCACCGACGGCTACATCGGTGGGATCCATCGTGTTCAGCTGTCCAGTCCTTTCAAGAACCGCACGACCGCATCGGTCGTGACATCAGGTCTTTGTGATTGGGGGTAGTGCCCGGCCTCGGGGACCATGGCCACCTCTGCATGCAGGGCGCCGGCGATCCAATCGGCCTCTACCTCGGGTGAGGGGAAGTCGGGGTCGTCTTCACCCATCACGACCAAAACAGGCGCCTTGACTTCAGCCAGGCGCGCTTCTGCGGCCTTGTGGTCTGTGCGGGTGGTGAGCGAGAACGCCTTTGCGTGCCCCGGTTTATGGAGGCTCTTGATCACCTCAGCGCGGTATTCGTCGAAATCGGCTGGCTTGCGGCCCGCGTACAACTTGGGCAAGTAACCTTTCCACGAGATCGCCGCCCACGGGGCGGCCATTGCCGTTCGCAACACAGCCCGTTTCATGGCGCTGGTCTTGGGGCTCCGGACGAACGGGCCAATAAGCACCAGTCCTCGAACGAGGAGGGGGCGGTCCGCCGCCACCAGGACTGCCGACCCGGCGCCCATGGAGTTGCCTATGACGACAGCGGGGCCGCCCAGCTCGTCGATGAGCGCGACGATGTCGTCCGCCGTCTCAACGTCACCGTAGGAACTGAATGTGGCGTCGCTGTCGCCGTGGCCACGGAGCTCGGTGCAGGCTACGCGGTACCCGGCCTCGCGCAACCGGGGAGCGAGGAACCGGTAGGCCCCGCGTAGGTCGCCCATGCCCGGCACGAGCACGACAAGAGGACCTTGGCCCGAGACGTTGTAAGCGACTCGTCCTTCGGGACGGACAAGGTAAGTGGTGGGCTCAGTCATTACGTTCGTCATGTGCAGTTCTCCTTTTAGAGGCTAATGATGGTTTGGTACAAAGCCCAACGCGCACCGGCGGTACTACGCGGCGTCGGGTGCCCGGCTGTCCTTACTTCGCCACCGGGAGGTCGTCGCTGAGCAGGGCCCCGGGGACCAGTGGCTGCATCGGCCGAGCCAGCACTGGGACTGGCCGCGGGGCTCGCCAGACCGACCCAGGAGACCACCAGCAGGCTCGGCCGAGGAGCCTCATCAAGGCCGGGACGAGGACTGCCCTGACTATCGTGGCATCGAGGACTACGGCGAAGGCTACACCGAGCCCCAGCTCTTTTACGAAGACGAGGTGGGACAGCACCAGAGCACCGATGGCCAAGGCCAGGCAAACCGCCGCGGCGCTGACAATCCCACCGGTGCGGTCGAGGCCGCGGGCCACCGCATCGCCCGGAGCGGCCCCGGCGTCGTGCTCCTCCTTCATCCTTCCCAGAAGGAAAACGCCATAGTCGGTGGAGAGCCCGAACACCACGGCGAGGATGATGATGAGCGAGGTCGACTGCAGCGCGCCCGGGGCGCTGAACCCCAGCAGCTGCCTCAGGTGGCCCCACTGGAAGGCCCACACGAGCAGGCCGAAGGCGGCGCCGATGGTGAAGATGTTCATAACAACGGCCATTACGGGGAGCAGCACCGAGCGCGTCATGGCGAACAGCATGACGAGCGCGATCAGTACGATCAGCCCGAGCACGGTCGGCAGATGTGACTTGAGGCTATTTTCCAGGCTGAGGAAGGAGGAAGTCTGTCCTATGACGGCGTCCCTCCCGGGGCCTTGCAGTGACTCCAGCGCCTCGACGGAGCGCTGAGCGGCCGGCGACAACGGTGCCGAGGACAACGCCACGTTGGACTCCCATAGGGGCCCGCCCAGGTGCTGGAAAGACGAGACCGCTTTGACGCCCGGAACGGCGGCCGCGGCATCGGCATAGGCCTGCAGGCGTTGTCTTGTGGCCGTCGCCGCATCGACCACGAGGCTCGCCGGTGCCTCAGAAAAGGCGGCAAACTTGGTCTGCACAAGTTCGTAGGCGGCGCCAGCCGAACTACTGGTCGGCAGGGTGCTCGCATCGGCGCCGGTGAAAGAGACGTGCAAGAACGGTGCGGCCAGGACCACCAGGACCAGGACGGCGGTTGCCGCCCAGGCGAGGGGCCTGCGCATGACGAGAGCCGCTATCCGGTACCAACGGCCACTTCCTTCAGGTGCGCTGGTCGTGGCTGGGCGGGACCGGCGCGACCGGGCGGGCGCCGTGACGCGCGGGCCGAAGACGGCCAGGAGCGATGGCAGGACGAACAGGGCGAAAGCTCCCGCCGCCAGTACCACGATGGCCCCGGCAATTCCCATGGAGTAGACGAAGCGCTCGGGGAAGATAGCGAGTGTGGCCATGGCCGCCGCGATGGTGACCGAACTGAAAAGGACGGTATGCCCTGCGGTTTGTCTTGCGGTAGCCAACGCCGCCTGGACCGACCCTTGCCGGCCGAGCTCCTCACGAAAACGCGACACGACCAAGAGGCTGAAGTCGACCGAGAGGCCTAAGCCCAGCGCGATGACCAGGTTGAGGGCGAAGACCGACAGAGGAACAACCAACATGACCAGGCCCATGACGCCCAGCGTCACCGCTATGGCGAACACCGCGCCCAGGAGGGGTACGGCCGCCGCCCGGAGGCCTCGGAACACGAAGAAAAGCAACAGGACCAGGAACGGCAGCGCGTAGAGCTCGGCGTGGCCCAGGTCCTGAGAAGATACGGCGGCCAGCTGGACGTCGGCGACCGTCGGCCCTCCGAGCCAACTGTTCCCTTTCAGCGACGGCTGGGCGGCGATGGCGCGCTCCAGGGCGGTGACGGCCTGCTTTTCCTGCACGGCGCCAACGGTCGCTACCACAACGGTGAAGTCGCCACCTTTGGAGATCATGGCCGGATCCCCGGTGTTGGCATAATCGAGCACGCTTTTGACCTCTGGACGCGCTCGGAGAAGGGCGACTACCGTCGCCACTCGGGCCGGCAGCGCTGACGGCTCTGCGATCGGCGCGGCGGTGCGGACGACAACTTCGTAGCCCTCTTCTGGGTTGGTGCCCGTGGCCTGTTGTACCTGGTGCTGGGCCAGTACGACGGCAGACCCAGGAGCGTCGTAGTCGCTCAGTGATGAGGTCAGGTGCGAGGATGCCGCTCCTCCGCCCACCAAGCCGACAAGGGCGATAACACCAGCGGCCCACAGGACCAGGCGCGCCCGGCGGGGTTTGCCGCCCGTAGGAGCTGGCGCCGAGGAAGGGCGCCCGCTCGAAGTCAGGAGAGCCGTAGCCGTGCCGTGTTCTGTCATGACGGTTGACCGCCGGTCTGGGCCAGCAGGCCATCGACGATGGCGATGTTGGAGCCTTCCTCGGGCACCAAGATCCACGCCGCCAGGTAAAGGGGGACGCCCGCACCACCTACAAACGACAACACGACCAGGGCCAGCCGGACGTACGTCACATCGAAGTCAAAGTGCTTGGCGAACCCGGCGGCGACGCCGCCCAGTACCCGTCCGTTGACTGACCGGCGAAGAAGCCTGCCCTCTTGGCCCGAACGGTTGGTCTTGATCTTCATGGGTTACTCCTTTTTTGGTAGGTGCTTGTTCCTAGGTAGGTACTTGTGAGCGAGGGTCGCAATGCGGGCTAGGCATGCTCCTCGAGCACCTTGAGCAACTCGAGCACGCCAGAGAACGGGCTCCAGGCGTCAGCGCCGTCGGTGCTTATCCGTCCTTCGAGCCGTCCGTCGGGAGCCCGGTCGACCTCGAGAAGAAGACGAACGGTCGGCCCCGGCGTTGGTGAGCTGTCCATGGCTCTAAGTCAACGCCGACAGCCCGGTCTTGTCCCCAGGGCGCGACCCTAGGTCCGACCCTAGTTTTTGCCCCGAGCCCAACCGCCGCCCAGTTGGCCCGCCCGCCGCCTAGTTGCTCA
>PMWT01000209.1 GCA_003166025.1 Acidimicrobiaceae bacterium
CCGGTGGCCGATGTTGTGCTCCTCCTCCAGCGCCGCTAGGGCTGCGGCAACCGTTGAGATGGCGCCGACGACATCCTCGAGCGGTCGGACGGCAAGAGCCTTGGCCATGGGCGTGGCGACAGGCATCGCCAACCAGGGCGGGTCATCTCGGTCGGGCGCGGTGGGCAGGTGCGCATCGATCACCGGCAGCACGCCTGTCAGGCGGGGATGCTCCACGTGAAAAGCGATCTCGCGGATAAATCGCCGGTAAGACTCTGTGCTGGTTCGGCGGGCTTTCAGGACCTTCAGGGCCGCCTCTCTACCGGTCGTGTCAGTTGCCCGCCATACGACAGCGTTGCCTCCTTCCCCCAACTGCCCTTGAAGAGTCCACTGCCCGATCTGATCACCGGTCTTCTCAGCCACTGGCCCGATCGTAAAGCCTCATCACACCCCTGAAGGCTATCGGGCTAATTGCGAGCGAGCCGCGTGTCCGTCCGCAAGCAAGGCCAGGTGCCAGTCGCACGAACGATGGTTCGCGAGACACTCGCGGCGTGGGAGCGTTCCCGCACGTCGGCGGTGTAACACGGCCCGTGTTTGCGGCTATGTAATGCCCTCCACCGTTCGTGCCAGTTCGCCAGCGCCTGCGCTCCGTTGCGGCCGTCGCCCGTCCGCCACCTTGGACTGCGTTCGGTAGAACCCGGTCGTCTTGGCCTGACCACTTTCGGTGCCCGCGTCAAGGCTCTACGCTCGGCGTGGTGCGCGACGAGCGTGAGCAGAACTGGTACCCCATCGGCAAGGTTGGCTGGTTCACCCAGCACATCCGCGAAGGTATCGAGGTCACCGCTGAACAGCTTCGCCTGCTGCAGCCTGCCCTGGCCCGGCCGTACCAGCTCGATGACGCCACGGTGGCCCGGACCGTCCGGGTACACGAGGACCAGGCCGACGACCTCGTGCTGTTCCAGAACCAGGCCGACAAATGGAGCGCCATGCCTGGGCTCACCCCGGCCCGGCGCGCCGCCGTCCAAGAGTACGAGGCGGCGATCGGTGACCTGCGGCGTCTCAACGCCGAGGTGCTGGCTGCCGCCGAGCAGCTGAAGCCGCTCACCATCGAGGCCTTGCTCGCCAAGTCGGACTTGGAGGTCGGCATCGAGGCCCTGCTCCGCGGCTATCGGTGGGACTGACGCCGTCACCGAAAAGGCGCGCGCTTATTCCGTCGGAATACGCCTGAGCCAAGCTCCGTGACGGCAACCATCCCCAACGGCCGCCTGCTCCATCCGTGTCCACTTCACTAACCTTCGCGTTGTGGCTGGTGACGAGCCCGACGACCAAGAAGCAGCCAGCTCTGGACGGTCGCCAGACAATGTTGCCGCGGCCCGCCGTTCAATGGACGAGGCGAGGCGCTTGATCCATTGGCCACGACGCTCGGAAAGCGAAGACGACGAGTCCCTGGGGTCCACCCGCATTGCTTACGAAATGGAGCTCGCCGAGCACCGCAGCACGACTGAGCGCGCCCACCGGGCCGAGCTTGCCGCCAAGGACGCCACGATCGCCCAACAGCGGTACGAGATCAAAGACCTCCGCCGTCGGCTTGCCCAAGCTGAGACCGAAGCCGAGCGGCTCCGTACCGCCCTCCAAGTCCTAACTGGCCGTCCGCTGCCTGACCGGGCCTCGGCTGATGACGAGCCAACGCTCCCAGAAACTTCCGGACAGCCCAGCCCCCCCAATGGGGAGTCGTCCACGTCTACCGGAGACGGTTGACCGTAAACGGTAGTCCCACTGGTCCGCAGTCTCCGTGGGACGGGGCTCAGCCGAGGCCAATGTCGGCGGTAAGGCTCGTCTCCATAGCCTGCGGTGTGGCGGTAGGCACCGTACCAACGCTCACCTGGGCGGCCGCCAGCTCGTCGTGCAGGCTGAGAGGGTGCGACGCGTCGAGCAAGTCGCCCAGCGTTGCGGGGATCTCCGCTGCCGGGTCTACGCCGAGGTCAGTCACCATGTCGCTGGTCCCGGCCTGGTTCAGAGCGCCTGGAGCTTCTGAGGCGTCGAGGAGGTCTCCCAGCGTGGGCGCCGTGGTGCCGGCGCCCTGTTCGCCAAGGTCGTAGCCGTCGTCGGCCATGGCGGCCAGCGCGGTGGCGTGGTCTGCCTCACGGCCGGCGGCAGTGCGGGCCTGGGCAAGGTCATCAGCGGCTGAGCCCATCTCGGCTGTAGCTGCGGCGGCGAGCGCCTTGGCCTCCCGTGCGCCGCGCTGAGCCAGCGTCCTGGTCAGTGCATCGCCGGCGGTCACGGCGACCCTCGCGAGGCTGTCCAGCTCGCCATGCACGTCCGCGACAGCATCAGGCGGAGGCTGGCTGATGTAGTGGTCGAGCGGTTCGTTGGGCACCTCAGGCTCCTTCAGGGGGCAGGACAGGCGCGGAGCGCCAGTCCGGTGGCGGGGTTTCGGTCCGAAGCCGCTGCGGGGGGGTGTGGGTCTTGTGGCAGCGGTAAAAAGGTCCGCGGTCGGCGTCGAGCAGTGCTCGCATATGGGGGTCGTAGTGCTGTACCCACCACGTGGACGTGCCGCCCGGCTGCAGGCGTAGCACTTCCCACGAGTGCCACAGGGCCTTGAGGCGCATGGCGGCGCCGGGGTGCTCCCACCAGCGCGGGCACCACACCACGGGCCCACCCAGGCGCGTGTCGGTGGCGGGGGCCAGGTAGTGCTGTACGAAGCTGACCAAGTCGGCGAACCGTGGCGTGGCGGGCTTGGCAGGGCGCAGGGGCTTGCCGTCGGCGCCCAGGAACGCCGGCATGGCCGTAGTGGGCTCGGCGCTCGCGGGCGGCGGGGCGGCGGGCACGGGTGTGCCTGGCCCCGGCAGTGGTAGTGCCTCCTCTTGCCAAGTGGGAGGGCTCAGCTGCGGGGTGCTCACGGTCATGGGGCTACCTCCGGTTGTGGGGGGACTTGGGCTGGGTCATGCCACCTGGGCGGGGGCGCTCGCCTGGGCGGGTGGCCGGCCCAGCTCGGCAGGGGCGGGCGTGCTCAGGGCTGGGCCGTCGGCGTCCTCGGCCATGGCCTTTTTGTGAGCCTTGTTGTGGTGCCAGGCCACCTTGCGGGCCACCAGGGGGTAAGTGCCCGAGAGCATCACCACGGCACGCGANNCCGAGGGTGGACACGTCGAGGATGCGCTCCCGCTTGGTGGAGGCGGTGTAGGTACGCGCGTTGGCCGTGCCGTTACCCCCCCGGGCGGTCGACAGCGACGTCGCCGGTGCGTCCCAGTCGCCGCAGATGCGGCTCACGTCTTCTAAGAACTCGGCCTCGTGCGTACCGCCGCCGTAGACCCTGATGTTGGCCGCGCCCCAGAGCTTGCGCATCCCCTCCCGGCCCCAGCAGTCGACGCCTTGGGACCAGCTCTGCAGGTAGCAGGCGCAGATGATGCCGCGCGATCCGTAGTGGCTGTAGCGGTCGGGCAGGTCCCGCCAGCGGCATACGTTGGCCACTTCGTCGAGCACGGCCACTACCGGCACGCTCAGGCGGCCCGCGGGCGAGGCTTGGCCGACGCGCTCGGCCTCGGTGAGGAACGTGGTCGTGAGGGCACCGGTGAGGGCGCCGGCGCTGCCCTCCCCTTCCTTGGACAGCGAGTGCAAGGTGGCGTGACGAGAGCCGAGCAGAGCGGCAACGTCCAGGCGGGGACGCCCGTCGCCGGGATCTGTGACCCATGCCCGCAGACGGGGGTCGGCCATCCAGGCCACGACCTTGGCCGCCGTGCCGACCACGCCGGCGAGCTGGCGGTCAGGCAGGCGCATGGTGGCATCGGCTGCGTCGGCCAGGGCATCGTGGCCCCCGGCGCGCAGGTGGTGCACGGGCGTCTCGTCGCGGCTGTTGGCCAGCCAGGCGTGCACGGCGGTGACCGGCTCTCCTCCGACAGCGGCGGCCAGCAGGTAGCTGGCGAGCAGCTCCTCACTGGCCGGGTCGAAGTAGGCGTCCCGGGAGGCATTGGGGGGCCGGGACGCCGTGGCGAACACGTCGGCGGTGCGGCGCGCCGCGGCGATGGTCCTGCAAGCGTCCAGAGGGTCCCACCAGAACGAGGGCTGCTCGGTGCCGGCGATGCCTTGGGGGTCGAACAGCCAGACATCGCCCTTGCGGGCCCGGGCGGTCGAGTCGTACAGGTCCCGCTTGTTCGACGTGGCATAGACGACACCGGGGGCGTCGAGGACCTGGGGGACGGCCATGGAANNGGGGCGGCCTTGGGGTCCATGTAGCGGCGCAGGCTCGGGCGGTCACGGCCGAGCAGGCGTGCCCTGGTGTCGACGTAGACCCGCTTGGCTTGCCAGCGCATTACCGGTACGGCGATCACCAGGGCTAGGACCAGTACCACGGCGGCTTCGCCGGCCGCCCACCAGGTGGC
>PMWT01000010.1 GCA_003166025.1 Acidimicrobiaceae bacterium
TCGATCGCGTGACGGATGTCGTCGTCCCCGAGCCCATGGCGGCGCGCCGAACGGTGGATATCCACACACCCTTAGTGTAATACAGTATTCTCATCTAACCCAGGGTGCGCTAGCCGACTGGTGGTCGGTGTGCCCGGGCCAATGCGCCGAGAGCCGCGCCCGTGGCTCAGGTCTTCTCGCGCACAGCTCGGAAGCCAGAGTCGTCGCCGAGGTGGAAGTAGATGTGCCCGCGTAGCGAGCCATCCTCCTCCAGTAGCGCCCAGCCGCGGCTATCGAAAGTCCCGATGGGTTGACACGCAACAGTGGATTCGCACCCGGAAAACTGAAACCCGGGTGTCAGAGCGCGCCGCAGGCGGCGGCCAGGAACTTCATCTGGGCCGGCGCCACCGACCGCCAGAAGCCGCTGGTATGACTGGCCCAGGGACGGAACACGGCGACGTGCGGCCACGTCATCAGCCCTGAGAGCCGGCGTGTGGCCGGGTAGAAGGGGTCTTCGTCCCCACAGTCCAAGCGCACCCGCAGGGACCTGAGGACCGTCACGCCCGAGAAGACATCGTTGGCATAGAAATCCTGGGCGTCGTCGAACGCTCCGGGCGCGGTCTGCGTCGGCTCAGACCACAAGGCGGGGCTGGAGACGGCAACGCCCTTGAAGAAGTTGGAACCGCTCACTGCCGCAGCCCTCTCGGCGGTGAGCAGGGCTCCGTAGCCGCCCATGGAGTACCCGTGGAGCGCAAAGGGAAGGGGCCCTAGCCTGCGGGCAAGCAGAGGCACGAGCTCGTCGACGACCATGGCATGGGCGTCGGTGCCGTTGGCTCGCTTGTGCCAGTAATTGTCCCCGCCCCCGTCGGCAGAGGCGATGGACAGCGGCACACCCACGTAGGCGGCGGCAACCGGCAGGTGCAAACTGTCGAACGGGGCGAACAAGTTGGCGTCTTTGCCGTAGAGGCTGACCACCAGGGCCCGAGGCCGGCCCTGGGCCGGCAGCGAGTAAGCCCAGGCCACCTCGCGGCGCATGCACCGGCTATCAAAGCTTCCCGTGACCATGCGGGCGCCCGAGGCGGGCAAGGCCAGGTCCGGCCCCTCCGTATAGGCCCAGGCCTGCTCAAGCTTGTGACGCAGGCCTTCGTCCAGGCCGAGGAGCCCGCCGGCCCCCACGACGGCGACGGCCCCCGCCAGCCCGAGGAACCGTCTTCTGCTCAGGTTAACAGCGCGCCCCCTGACGTCGGGCCCCACGGGTTGAGGCAGCTCCGCTTGTCTTAACCGCGCCGTCCGACGTCCGGTTCCGGGCCGGGGTAAGGGCTGGCGCAACTGGACCGAAGACGTCGGTCCAACCGAGCCGGCGGTCCCGCCCTTCGCAAGACGGGGGGAGCCTCAGCAAGCACAGCGGGGCTGAAGCAAGCCCCTGACCAGCACAGAAACGGGGCGTCGCGAACTTCGCCACCTCGGCCCCGGGGAGTACAAGCAAGTCCAACCCCAGAAGGAGCCCTTCATGACCAAGCCCGTGACCGTCGACAAGCTGCTCTACACGCCCGTCGAGGCGGCCCACGCCCTCGGCCTCAGCCGGTCCACCATCTACGTCCTCATGGCCAACGGGCAAGTGCCATCGGTCCGCATCGGCAACTCCCGCCGTATCCCGGCCGAGGGGTTACGGCGCTACGTCGCCATGCTCGCCGACAAGGCCGGCGGCGGTCAGTCGCGAGCGGAGGCCGATGACCGCGCCGGGCAACAGCACCTGTGGAAGTGACGATCACAGCCCGGCTGTAGCGTCCAGCGCCATGACTACGAAGCGCAGAGGCTACAGGGACGGCGGCGTGCGCAAGCGCCCGGACGGCCGCTGGGAGGGGACGGCGGACGTCGGCGTGTACGGGACCGGCCGGAGGCGGAAGTACGTCTACGGCCGGACCCGGGCCGAGGTGGTCGAAAGGCTTCGCTCGGTTCAGCGGACCGTCACAGAAGGACTACCGGTGATCGACGAACGGACCACGCTCGCCAAGTACCTGCAGACCTGGCTGGACGAGGTCGTCAAGCCGGCGCGTGGGTACGCCACCTGGCAGGGCTACGAAGTCAACGTCCGCCGTCACATCGTCCCCGTGATCGGCAACCGGACCCTGGCCAAGCTCTCGCCCGCGGACGTGCAGGCGCTCATCAATATCAAGCGCGCGGAGGGGCTGGCGCCTCGCACGGTGCAGTACGTCCACGCCACCCTCCGGGCCGCGCTCGGCGTGGCTCTCCGATGGGGCTCGGTGAGCCGCAATGTCGCCACGCTGGTCGAGCCGGTATCAGTCGCCAGAGCTCCGGTGGCACCGTTCGCGCCTGAAGAGGTCAACGCCATCTTGGAGGCGGCGGCCGTAGACCGGCTGGGGACCTTCTACACGGTCGCCCTCGCCGTGGGCCTGCGCCCGAGCGAGGCCTTGGGGCTCAAATGGGCCGACATCGACCTGTCCGAGGGATTGCTCCGCGTACAACGGGTCCTGGAGCGCCGTGGCCAGGAGTGGACGTTCAAGGAGCCCAAGTCCCGTACGAGCCGCCGCACCATCCCCCTGCCGCGGGTGTGCGTCGAGCAGCTGACCGCGCACCGCCACCGGCAACTTTTCGAGAGGCGCGGCGCCGACGGGTGGGAGGAAAACGATCTGGTCTTCTGCACACCCGGCGGGACGCCGCTGGACAGGACCGAGGTCTCCCGGCGCTTCTCCAAGCTCCAGGAGCAGGCCGGCGTGGCGCACCACCGGCTCTACGACTGCCGGCACACCGCGGCCAGCTTTCTGCTCGCCCAGGGCGTCGCCCCCCGGGTCGTGATGGAAGTGCTCGGCCACTCCTCTTTCGCGCTGACCATGGACACATATACGCACGTTTTGCCGACGCTCATGCGCGACGCCGCCGAAGCCATGGACCGCGCTCTGATAAACGCTCAGCGGACGTCACGGTGAAATTGAAGCGACCAACATGGCGGTCAACTTGGCGGTCAACTTGGCGGTCAACTTGGCGGTCAAACCCCTGTGGTGGGCGCTCACTCTC
>PMWT01000069.1 GCA_003166025.1 Acidimicrobiaceae bacterium
CGCCGACCGGGCAGATCTGGACCACATTGCCGCTGAAGTTGGAAACGAAAGGTTGACCGGGGTAGGCCGCCACTTCGGTGGAGTCGCTACGGGAGGCGAAGTCGATGCCCGCATCGCCGGCCACCTCCTCGGCGAAACGGGTGCACCTGGCGCACTGGATGCAGCGCTCGCGGTCGATGAGCACGAGCGGGGACAGCGGTACCGGCTTGTCCCAGTGGCGCTTTTCTTCGACGAACCTCGTCTCTCCCGGCCCATAGGCCACGGTCTGGTCCTGGAGAGGGCATTCCCCGCCTTTGTCGCACACCGGGCAATCGAGGGGATGGTTGATGAGCAGGAACTCGAGCACACCGTCCTGAGCCTTTTTCACCGGAGCGCTGTCGGTGACCACCTCCATGCCCTCGGTCACGGGCACGTAGCACGCCGGGCTGAGGCTGAAGCCGCGAGGCCCCTTGACCTGCACCAGGCACATGCGGCACATGCCGACGGGCTTCATCCGGGGGTGGTAACAGAAGCGGGGTATGTAGGTGCCCACCCGCTCGGCGGCGGCGATGAGCATCTCCCCCTTCCTGGCCATCACCTGGCGGCCGTCAAGGGTTATGGCGACGTCTTCAGGCATAAGCGGGGCTCTCTCGCAACCTGTCCGGGGGGAAGGGGCAGTGGCCGAGCCGGATGTGCTCCAGGAACTCGTCCCGGAACGTGCGGATGCCTGATGCCACCGAGCTCGGGATCGAAGGCCCCAGGACGCAGATGGTCGTCTGGGCCGGAGGCCAGCTGACGCCGGGGACGATGTTGTCGCAGATGTCCATGAGAAGCTCCAGGTCGGCCTCCCTGCCCTCACCGTCCTCGATGCGGCGCATCACCTTCTCGACCCAACCCGAGCCTTCCCGGCAGGGTGTGCACTGGCCACAGGATTCCCGGTGGAAGAAGCGGGTTATCCGCCAGACCGCCCGCACCACGCACGTCGTCTCGTCCATCACTGTGACGGCGCCGGACCCGGCCATCGAACCGGCTTGGGCGATCACCTCGTTGGACAGGGAAAGGTCCAGGTGCTGGGGACCGAACCAAGGGGCGGAAACCCCTCCGGGGATGAACGCCTTGAGGTCGCGGTCGTGGCGCACGCCGCCACCCAGCGCAGGGTCGTAGATGAGCTCGCGAAAACTCACCTTGGCGAACTCGATCTCGTAGTTACCGGGGCGGCGCACGTGGCCCGACAGGGCCAGGATCTTCGTGCCCCGGGAACGCCCGTCGCCCAGGGCGGAAAAGGCGTCGCTCCCGTTGCACATGACCCATGGGAGATTGGAGAGGGTCTCGACGTTGTTGACGACGGTGGGAGCGCCGTAAAGGCCTATGGCAGCGGGGTAATAAGGAGGCTTGATGCGGGGAAAACCGCGCTTGCCCTCCAGGCTTTCCAGCAGGGCCGTCTCCTCACCGCAGATATAAGCGCCGGCGCCGGGGTGGACGACGATGTCGACGGAGAAACCTGAGCCCAATATGTTGGCACCGACGGCCCCGTGCTCATAGGCTTCGTTGAGCGCCGCCTGTAGGCGCTCTTGGGCCAGCGCCATCTCCCCCCGTACGAAGATGAAAACCTGGGCCGCCCCGATGGCGTAGGCGCATATGACGCTGCCTTCGATCAGCTGGTGGGGGTCGCCTTCGACCAGGGCATGGTCCTTGAACGTGGCGGGTTCGCTTTCGTCCCCGTTGACCACCAGGTACACGGGCTCGGCCTTGCGCAACATGCCCCACTTGCGGCCGGCGTCGAAGCCTGCCCCCCCACGGCCGAGGATGCTCGAGGCCAGGGCGGCCTGGTGCACCTCTTCGGGGGTCATCGCCAGCGCGCGGCGCAGGCCCTCGTAACCACCGTTGTCGAGGTAGGAGGCCAGCGTCCAGCTCTCGCGGAGGCCGAAGCGCGACGTCACGATCTTGGGCCCTTGCTTGGGACCGGGCGTCTCGACGGCGCTCACCGGCCGTTCTCCTCGGGCGCAGGCGGGGCGTCGATCAGGAGCGTGCTGGCCACCGCCGGGGTCGTACGCGACGTCCCCAGCGCCACCGGCTGCCCGGCGGCGTCGATGGCAGCGGGAGGCGAGTTGGTGACGGCCTTCTTGACGGCCCGCCGCTGCTTGCTCGGAGGCCGAGCCTCTGGAGCGCCGGCGGGCAGGCCCACCGATCGTTGGACCCGGGAGAGCGTGCCGTGCGGGGGGACCTCGGCGTCGAGACGGCCGGCCCGGAGGTCTTCGGCCAGGGCGTCCCACGACTCCGGGGTCATGTTGCCGAAGAACCGCCAATTGACCGTGACGCAGGGAGCGTTGCCACACAGGGCCAGGCATTCGGCGTCCTCGAGGGTGAACGTGCCGTCGGCGGTCGTCCCCCCGGGGTGCACGCCCAAGCTTTCCTCGATGTGGTCGAGGAGCTCGTAGGCGCCTTGGAGCATGCAGGCGATATTGGTGCAGACGGCGACCAGGTAGCGACCGACGGGCTCGAGGTGGAACATGTCATAGAAGCTGGCCGTGCCGCGCACCTCGGCGGGGGTGAGCTCGAGGAGCGCGGCCACGTCCTCGATCCCGTCCGGGCTCAGGTACCCCTCCTGCTCCTGGAGCAGGTGCAGCACGGGGATGAGCGCGGAACGCTTGTGCGGGTACAAAGCGATGAGCCGTCGCGCTCGGACGAGGTTGTCCTGGCTCAGGCCCATGTGTACCGATCCTTGCCGAGATGCCGGCATCGGGCCCAATCGGGCCCCCTTCGCGTCGGGCTCAACGGTCGACGTCCCCCAATACCGGGTCGATGCTGGATATGCAGGCGATCACGTCGGGGATAAAGCCACCCCGGACCATCGGGGCCAGCGCCTGCAGGTTGGCGAACGAAGGGGCCCGTACGTGTACGCGGTAAGGCCGTGAAGTCCCGTCCGACACCACATAGCAACCGAGCTCCCCGCGGGGCGACTCGACCGGTACGTAGGCGTCGCCCGGGGCGACCCGGAAACCCTCCGTGAACAACTTGAAGTGATGGATCAAAGCCTCCATCGACTCGTCGATCCGGTTGCGGGGCGGCGGCGTGAACTTCTTGTCCTGGGCCCGGTAGTCCCCGGCGGGCATCGCCTTGGCCACCTGGCGCAGTATGCGGACCGATTCGCGGATCTCAGTGGCCCGTATGGCGAAGCGGTCCCAGCAGTCTCCCGCAGTGCCGACTATCACGTCGAAGTCGACCTGTTCGTAAAACAGGTACGGGAAGTCGCGGCGGACGTCGTAGGCCACCCCGGTCGAGCGCAGCAGAGGCCCGGTCAGGCCGAGGCCAACGGCGGTGTCGGAGTCGAGGGCGCCCACGCCGTCCATGCGGTTTTGCAGCAAGGGCTGGCCCGTGAGCAGGTTGTCGTATTCGTCCATCCGCTTTACGACGGTGTCGCAGATGGCGAGGACGTCATCGCGCCAGCCGTCGGGCAGGTCGGCCGCTACACCCCCGGGACGGATGTAGTTGTGGTTCATCCGCAGGCCGGTCACCTTCTCGAAGAAGGCCAGGACCAGTTCCCGGTCCCGCCAGCCGTAGACGAGCATGTTGAGGGCGCCGAGGTCGGCGCCGTTGGTGGCGAGCCAGAGCAGGTGGGAGGAGATCCGGTTGAGCTCGCACATGAGCATGCGGATCCATTGGGCGCGCGGAGGCGCCTCGACGCCCGCCAGCTTCTCCACCGAGAGGCAGTAGGCCAGCTCGTTGAAGAACGGCGAGAGGTAGTCCATGCGGGTCACGTTGGTGGCGCCCTGCTGGTACATCAGCTCCTCGCCGGTCTTTTCCATGCCCGTATGCAAGTAGCCGATGACCGGTTTGGTACGCAATACCTGTTCGCCCCGGATCTCGACCATCACCCTCAACACTCCGTGAGTGGAGGGGTGGGAAGGGCCGAGGTTGAGGATCATCGTCTCGTCGTCGGGAGCCTCGTAGTTGATGTCGTCCCGGTCGAGGGTCACACCTTCGGGGAGGCGCAGCACGCCGCCCACCTCGGCCCGCAGTTCCTTGACGCCTGTCCTCTCGCGCGCCAGTAGTTCTTGGGCGCCTTCGGAGGTCTTGGCTTTAAGGAGGTCGACCAGTGAGGGGGTGGTCATTTGGGCGCCTCCTTGAACTGGACCGGCACGTGGCCGGTGGCGTAGTCCTTGCGTAAGGGGTGGCCCTCCCAGTCCTCGGGCATCAGTATGCGGGTCAGGTCGGGATGGTCCGTGAACCGGATGCCGAACATGTCGAAGGTCTCGCGTTCGTGCGCTTCGCTGCCGGGCCACAGGTCGAAAAGGCTGGGCACGACGGGATCGTCCACGGGCACCTGGCAACGGACGCGCAGGCGCTCTCGTCGGGAAAACGACAGAAGTTCCACCACCACCTCGAAACGTTCGGCCGTGACTCCCTCCGGGATGTCCCGCCCGGGATGGGTCAGGTAGTCGACGCCGCTCACGCCGATGCACGACTCGAACCCGTCCCGGTACAGAGCCTCCATCAGGGCGAGGTAGCGGCTGCGGTCGGTGTGAACGGTGCGTTGGCCCAGAGGTTCGCTGACCGGGCAACCGTGCAACAGGCTCGGCCCGTCGTGGCTCGGGGCCGACGGTCCCGGCGCCGGCTGGGGTGTTTGGTCTTCGTTCACCTGCTCGCCGTCCGGCTAGCGCGGTCCACGAGGCTGCGACCGGTCGGGCCAAGCTCGAGCGGCTGGATCTCCTCCAGGTGGATGCCGGCTCCACCGCCCGTCACGGCGCGCCTGCGGGTTATCTCGCCCCTGCGGATCTGCTCGTGCAGGGTGAGAATGGAGTGGATAAGGGTCTCCGGCCCGGGCGGGCACCCCGGCGTGTACACGTCCACGGGCACGACCTGGTCGACCCCCTGGACGAGCGCGTAGTTGTTGAACATGCCGCCGGTGGACGCGCACACCCCCATCGAGATGACCCACTTCGGCTCCATCATCTGGTCGTAGACCTGGCGGAGCACGGGGGCCATCTTCTGGCTGAGCCGACCGGCCACGATCATGAGGTCCGCTTGGCGGGGTGAGGCCCGGAACACCTCCATGCCGAAGCGGGCCAGGTCGAAGTTGGCGGCGCCGGTTGCCATCATCTCGATGGCGCAGCANNCGCAGCAGGCCAGGCCGAAGTTGGCGCCCCAGGAGCTGGAGGCGCGCGCCCACTTGACTACCTCTTCGAGGGTCCCGGTGAAAAAGTTGTGCCGGAGGTCTTCCAGGCCCATCAGTTGTCTGCCTTGGCCGGGCCGGTGGTGGTGGCGGTGGCTGTAGTGGAGGGAGCTGTTGTCCCGGCGGTAGCTGTCCCGGCCGTGGGGGCGTAGGTGCGGCTGCCGGGGGCGCCCGGCCGGCCGACCCTGCGCACAGTGGCGTTGAGGGTGCGAGTGACGGGGGCGCCGCCGCGGTCACCGACGCGCTTGCCCGGGCCCCAGTCGAGGGCCCCTTCGGACACGAGATAGGCGAAGGCAATGAAGACCACGAGGGCGAAGGAGGCGAACTCCACGAGCCCGAACAGGGCCAGTTGCCGGAACATGACGGCGAACGGGTAGAGGAAGACGATCTCGATGTCAAAGATGACAAAGATCATCGCCACCAGGTAGAAGCGCACCGGGAAGCGGGCGGAAGGCTCTCGGACGGGGGCTATGCCGGACTCGTAAGGGCCGACCTTCGCCGGGTTGAGATGACCGTTGGGGCCCAGGACGCGAGAGGCTACGAACGAGCCGATCGCGAACAACAGAGCCAGGACGACGAGGAGCAGGATCGGGAGGTACTGGTCCATCGAGTCGTTAGGCTAGCGTCACGACGGCACCATCTCACCTTCGGGTACCTCCCTGGCTCACCTTCGGGTACCTCCCAGGTCACCCTCCGGGCACGGCCGGCCGCTAATCGGGTGGTTGACGAGTAGCATCGCACCAGGCTTTCGCCGTGCCGCCAAAGGCTCGGCTGACGAACGCTTCGAGGCAGATGAACCCCACCAACCCCGCTGGCGACCACGAGTGCGACGTCCTTGTCATTGGCGCCGGGCCCTCGGGGTCGTCGTGTGCCTACTGGCTGGCCAAGGCCGGCCACGATGTGATCCTGGTGGAACGCAAGGCCTTCCCCAGAGAAAAAACCTGCGGGGACGGGCTCACCCCCCGCTCGGTGCGCCAGCTCCAGGACATGGGCCTGGCCCAGGAACTGGCTGCCTGCCACCGGTACGAGGGGCTGCGCTCGCACGGCTTCGGCCGCAGCCTCGAGCTCCCCTGGCCCGCGGTGCCCGGTCTTCCCCGCTACGGCTACGTGGTGACCCGCAAGGATCTCGATGCCATGGTGGCCGACCACGCGGCAAAAGCCGGGGCTGCCCTGTGGGGGCACACTGAGGCGGCCGAGGCGATCATGGAAGGCGAGTCCCTGCGAGGGGCGCACCTGGTGGCCAAGGGCGAAGACGGCCACAGCGGCCGGGTAACGGCGCGCTACGTCGTCGTGGCGGACGGCGCCAATTCCCGCTTCGGCTGGTCGATCGGCAACCAGCGCAACCGTGCCTATCCCCAGGGCATGGCCTTGAGGGGCTATTGGACCTCGCCGCGCCATGACGAACCCTGGATCGACTCTTGGCTGGACCTTCGGGACCAGGCCGGTAATGCCATGCCGGGCTATGGCTGGATCTTTCCCTTGGGCGACGGGCGGGTCAACGTTGGGGTCGGTTTGTTGACGACCTCGGCGAAATGGAAAGGCGCCAACACCACCCAGATGCTGGAAGCCTTCTGCGGCTTCGTGCCCAAATCGTGGGGGCTCAGTCCGGAGACATGCCTGGGCCCGGCCACCGGCGGCCGGCTCCCCATGGGCCTGTCCGTCGGTCCCCGATCGGGGCCCACCCATCTTGTGGTCGGCGATGCCAGCGGCATGATCAACCCGTTCAACGGCGAGGGCATCGCCTACGGGTACGAGACCGGGCGACTGGCGGCGGTGGTCCTGGGCCAGGCGCTCACGAGTAACGATCCCGGGGAGCTGCGGGAGTACGAGCAGCGCCTGCAGGCCGAGTACGGCCTGTACTACCGGGTGGCCCGCGCCTTCGTACGCGCTATCAGCCGGCCCACGGTGATGCGGGCGTGCACCCTGACCGGGATGCAGAGCCGGTCGTTGATGGAGTGGTTGCTAAGGATCATGTCCAACATGCTCCGGCCCGATGAGACAGGGCCGGCCGAAGCGGCGTACAAGGCGGTCGCCGCCTTAGCCCGGGCCAAACCCGCCCACTGAGCCGTTCTCAGGCCGCGCCCCGGACGGCGGCGCGGGCGGCTTCCCCGAATGCCTCCACCGTGCGCTCGAGGTCGGCGCCGGTGTGGGCCAGGCTCGGGAACAGCACTTCGTACGGGCCGGGCGCGATCGCTATTCCCCGCTCCAACAGGCCGCGCATGAGGGCCGGGTAGAGCCCGCTGGACGCCGAGAGGCGGGCGCCCTCATAGTCCGTCACCGCGCTGGGCCCGAAAAAGATGCCGACGAGCGGGCCTGCCACGGGTACCTGGACAGCCAGGCCGGCTTCCTGCGCCGCTGCTGCCAGCCCGGCCCCGAAACGGCCTGCCCACGCGGACAGCTCCTTGTACGCGGCGTCCTCCAGGAGGGAAAGCACGGCCAGGCCGGCGGCGGTCGCCACCGGGTTGCCCGACAGGGTCCCCGCTTGGTATACGGGGCCTAGGGGCGCGAGCTGTTCCATAATGTCGCGCCGGCCGCCGAAAGCCGCCAGCGGCAAGCCGCCGCCGATCACCTTGCCGAAGCACCAAAGGTCGGGGGTCACGCCGAAGAGGCGGGACGCACCCCCGGGGCCGACCCGGAAGCCGGTGATCACCTCGTCGAAGATCAGCAGGGCCCCCGCCCTGTCGCATTCTTGGCGCAGGCCTTCGAGGAAGCCGGGCTCAGGCGGTACGAGCCCCATGTTGGCGGCGACCGGCTCCACGATGACAGCAGCCACGTCGCGGCCGATCTGGGGCACCCGGTTGTAGGGCGCCACCAGCGTTTCGGCCACGGCACCAGCGGGCACTCCGGCCGAGGTCGGCAGCCCGAGGGTGGCGACGCCGCTGCCCCCTCCGGCCAGCAGGGCGTCGCTGTGGCCGTGGTAGCAGCCCGAGAACAGGACCACCCGGTCCCGGCCGGTCGCGCCCCGGGCCAGCCTGACCGCGGTCATGGCGGCTTCGGTGCCGCTACTGACGAGCCTTAGCACCTGGCAACCGGGCACGCGCTCACAGATGGTCTCGGCCAGCAGCACCTCGCCCTCGGTAGGCGCCCCGAAGGTCGTCCCGAGGCCCGCCGCCCGCCTGATGGCCTCGATGACCTTGGGATGGGCGTGGCCGAGGACCGATGCGCCATAGGACTGGACATAGTCGATGTACCGCGTACCCTCTACGTCCCAGACGTAGGCCCCTTCGCCCCGGGCCACGAAGTAGGGCGTGCCACCCACCGCCCGGAAGGCCCGCACCGGAGAGTTGACCCCCCCGGGCGATACGCGGCAGGCCCGTTCGAAAAGCGAGCGGTTGGTCGCGGGCGGGCTGGTCACTGGCTGGCNNTCACTGGCTGGCTGGTCACTGGCCCAGGATCTCGGCGACTTCGGCCGCGAAGTAGGTCAGGACCATGTCGGCCCCGGCCCGCTTTATGGCACCGAGGTGCTCGAGGGCTACGGCGGCGCCGTCCAGCCAGCCCCGCTCGGCCGCCGCCTTGACCATGGCGTACTCGCCGCTCACGTGGTAGGCGGCCACCGGCACCCTTACCGCCTGACGGACGGAGGCAATGATGTCGAGGTAAGCCATGGCGGGCTTGACCATCACCATGTCCGCTCCCTCGGCCACGTCGAGCTCGGCCTCCCGCACGGCCTCTCTGGTGTTGCGGGGGTCCTGTTGGTAGCCGCGCCGGTTGCCACCTCCCGCTATGGTCACGTCCACCGCGTCACGGAACGGCCCGTACAGGGCCGATGCGAACTTGGCCGAATAGGCGAGGATCCCCACCTCGGTACGGCCGTCACCATCCAACGCCGCCCGGACCGCCGCCACCTGGCCGTCCATCATCCCTGAGGGGGCGACGATGTCGGCTCCGGCGCGGGCCTGGGCTAGGGCTACCCGCGCGTAGAGGGCGAGGGTCGGGTCATTGGCGACCTCCCCCCGGTCGTCGAGTAGTCCGCAGTGCCCGTGGTCGGTGTACTCGTCCAGGCACAGGTCGGCGATGAGGACCATCTCCGAGCCCAGCTCCTGGCGCAGGGCCGCCAGCGCAACCTGCACGATCCCGTCCGGCGCCCAGGCCTGGCTGCCCTCGGCGTCCTTGTGCACCGGTAGGCCGAACAGGACCAGTGCCGGTACCCCCAGGTCGCACAGTTGCCTGGCCTCTTTCACCAGCGAGCCCAACGTGTGCTGGACGACTCCGGGCATGGACGGTACCGGTCGGGGGTCGTCGATGCCCTCGCAGACGAAGAGCGGGGCCACGAGGTCCTTCACGCCGATCGACGTCTCGGCCACCATCTCCCGCAGGACGGTAGAACGCCGTAGCCGTCGCATCCTCGTCTGCGGGAAAGCCATGCCACACGCTACCGCCTGGTCCGCAAATGGAGGTCCCTGACCGAGGCTTCACCGGGCCCAAACGCCCTGGTCGGGAGGAGGCTCTGTTTGGGACCTTCGTCCCTAGTCGCCGGCACCGGCCACCGCTTACCGTTTGTTGCTGCCCGGTCTATTTGCGGAGGCCTCAATGTCCACTAAGCGAGGATCGGAGCACTGATGCAGCTGCTTCTGGCGCGCTGGGAGTTCAGCGCCGTAACGGTCTTCCACTTCTTCTTCGTGCCGCTCACGATCGGGCTCGCCTTCTTAGTGGCCTTGATGCAGACGCTGGCCTACAAGCGCGGCGACGCCGGCTGGGACCGCCTCAGCCGCTTTTTCGGGCGCCTGTTCCTTATCGAGATGGCAGTGGGCATAGTGACGGGTATTGTCCTCGAGTTCCAGTTCGGGCTCAACTGGTCCGCTTATTCGGTCTTCGTCGGCAACATCTTTGGCGCCCCGCTGGCCATCGAAGCGCTGCTCGCCTTTTTCATGGAGTCGACCTTCATCGGCCTGTGGATATTCGGCCGCGGCCGCCTCTCCCCCCGGCTCCACTTGGCGACGATCTGGATGGTGAGCCTGGGGACGACCTTGTCGGCCCTGTTCATTCTGGCCGCCAACTCGTGGATGCAGCACCCGGTCGGTTACAAGGTTGTCCACGGCCAGGCGGTGCTCACCAACTTCTGGCTGCTTCTTGGTAACCCGATGTTGTGGGGCTCGTTCGCCCATACCGTCCTGGGCGCGTTGGCCACCGCCGGTGCCGTGGTGCTCGGGATCAGCACGTGGCGGGCGCACCGCGAGCCCCGCGGCAGTGAGCACCGGGCTTCGTTTTTGCGGGCCAGCCGGTTCGCCGCCTTCTTCACCGGAGTGGCGACCGTCCTCGTCGCCATTTCGGGTGACGTCCAGGCTCGCTTGATGGATGTGTACCAGCCTATGAAAATGGCTGCGGCAGAGGCGCTCTATACGACCAAGTCGGGTGCCAGTTTTTCGATCCTCACCATAGGCAACCTCAAGCAGAAGCCTATTTTCCAGATCCGTATCCCCCATCTTTTGTCGCTTATTGCCGACCTGTCGTGGAACGGCCAGGTCCAAGGTATAAACAACATCCAGGCGGCAGAAGTGGCCAAGCACGGCGCCGGCAGTTATATCCCGGTGATCCCGCTCACCTACTGGTCGTTCCGGGTCATGGTCGGGGCCGGCATCCTACTGATCCTGCTTTCCGCCTGGGGAGCGTGGCTGGCCCGGGGCAACAATCTCGAGCGCCTGGGCGAGAGCCGTTGGTTCCGGCGTGCTGCCCTGTGGGGAATTGCCCTGCCCTTCATTTCCAACACCACGGGCTGGATTTTCACAGAGATCGGTCGTCAGCCCTGGATCGTGTACGGGTTGATGACGACGGCGAAGGGCGTCTCGACGGTGACCACCGCAGACATTGCGGTCACTTTTGTCGCCTTTATCGTGGTGTACACGGTCATCGGGGCGGTCGACGCCTGGCTGTTCGTGCGGGCGGCGCGCCTCAGCCTCGACGACACCGGCGAGGAAGCCGAAGGGGCCGAGCTGGCGGGACTGGTTTATTGAAGATGCCCCGATCTACTGACGTCCCGCTTTACTGACGTGCCCGCTTTACTGACATGAAGGACGACGATGGCACCCTTTGCTGACCTCAACACGACGTGGTTCGCCCTGATCGGCTTGTTGTGGGCGGGGTACCTGTTCCTCGAGGGGTTCGACTTCGGTGTATCCGTGGTGACCCCGTTCGTCTCGAAGGACGAGATCGATCGGCGCACGTGCCTAAATGCCATCGGCCCTGTCTGGGACGGGAACGAGGTATGGCTGCTCACGGCGGGCGGTGCCACCTTTGCCGCCTTTCCGTTGTGGTACGCACGCCTCTTCAACGGCTTCTACCTGGCCCTGTTCCTGATCCTGCTGGCTCTGATCGCCAGGGGGGTGTCGTTCGAGTTCCGGGCAAAGGTCGACGACCCGAAATGGCGGCGGACGTGGGACTGGGCGAACTTCGGGGGCAGCCTGGTGCCGGCGATCGTCTGGGGAGCGGCCTTTACCGACCTTGTACACGGCGTCCCGCTCAGCCCCGACGGTCGCTACTACGCGGGGCTGATCGGGTTGCTCCACCCGGTCGCGCTGGTGGGTGGCCTGGCCAGCCTGGCCCTGTTCGTGCTGCACGGGTCTGTCTTCCTCAGTCTCAAGACGAGCGGTGCCCTCGCCGCTCGCGCCCGCCATGCAGCAGTTGTCTCCGGCGTCGCCGCCAGCGTCCTGGTCACGGCGGCAGTGGTCTGGGTGGCGGCCGCGGGCAGGCCCGCCGTCGATGGTTCGGTGCCCGGAGCCTTGCCTTTGGTCATCGCCATCCTCGCCATAGCCGGGGTGGTGCTGTCCACGCTCTTCATCGCCCGAGGCAACGATGGTAGGGCCTTCCTGGCGACGGGCGTGGCCATCTTGGCGCTCATGGGGGCGGTGTTCGCGCGGATGTTCCCGGCCGTGCTGCCGGCGAGCAACAGGGCCGCCAACGGCCTGACAATTGCCGGTGCCGCCTCCCAGCACAACACCTTGCTAGTGATGACCGTGGTCGCCGCTATTTTCACTCCTTTCGTGCTCGCCTACCAGGGCTGGACCTATTGGGTCTTCCGCCAACGCCTGACCCGCCCGGTAACCCCGGCTGGGGTCGTCACCACCGGCCTACCCCCAGTGGCGACGGCCACGCCGGCCGCCGGCAGTGCCTAAAGCACCACGCCCTGGTGCCGGTCGCCGCTGGGGCCCGATCGACAGGCGCCTGGTCAAAGAGCTGCCCGGCCTGAAGGCGAGTGTGGCCACGTCGGTGGCCGTAGGGCTGCTGGCGACGGCCTCCGTGGTGGTCCAGGCCGTAGCGCTGGCCCATCTCCTCGCCAGCGCCATGCCCGGGGCACGGGCCGGCGACCGGGCCCGGTGGCTGGTCTTGTTCGGCTCCGGGGTCTGTGTCCGAGCGGCGGTCGCCCTGTTGGGAGAAGTCCTCGCTGGCGCCTCCTCGTCGCGCGCCATAGCCGCGGTGCGTTCCCGGCTGGTCACCGCCGCGCTCCGCCGTGGCCCGGCCGCGGGCGACGCTGTGCCTACGAGCGGCCCCGGCGACATAGCTGCGCTCGCCGGCAGGGGGCTCGACGCCCTGGACGTCTACGTCGGCCGGTGCCTGCCCGACCTGGTGCTGGCGGCGGCGGCGCCATTGGCGCTGCTCGTGTGCGTCGGGGTGCTCGATTGGATCTCCGCTTTGGTCATGGCTGTGGTCGTCGCCCTTTTCCCCGTCTTCGGCGCCCTGGTCGGGCGGACCAGTATGTCCCTGGCCGCCGACCGCTGGCGCCAGGTCGAGCACCTTGGCCGTCAGGTCGCCGACCTGTTTGACGGGTTGGCGGTGCTGCGCGCGTTCGGTCGGACAGCGGACTACCGGGAAAGGATGGCTAGGACCAACGAGGCCCTCAGACAGTCGACGACCAAGGTGCTCCGGGTCGCTTTTCTCTCGGCTCTCGTCCTGGACACGTTGGGGTCGGTGTCAGTAGCCCTCGTCGCCGTCCCCCTGGGCTTGCGCCTGCTGGCGGGAGGGCTGCACCTGAGCGCCGCTCTGGCCGTCCTGATCATCGCCCCCGAGGTGTTCCTGCCCCTGCGACGGGCCAGCGCCGAGTTCCACGAGAGCAGCGAGGGATTGGCTGCTTCCGCCCGGGCGATGGCCATAATCGGCTCTTCGCCCATCCCTGCAGGTCGAAAAGACATTACGGCGCCTGGCCTGGTCGAGCTGCGCTCGGTCACCGTAGAGCTGCCCGGCCGGGAGGTACCGCTGCTGCGGGCGGTCAGCCTCGCCATTTCACCGGGCGAGACGGTGGTCCTCGTGGGACCGAGCGGGGCCGGCAAGTCCACGGTGATCTCGCTGCTCCTCGCTCTCGCCACCCCGGGCTCGGGCCAGGTGACCGCCGGGGGCGAGGATCTGGGTGACATCGACCCCGAGGCGTGGCGCCGCCTCATCACCTATCTCCCCGAACGGCCCACGCTGCTGTCGGCCAGCCTGGCTGACAACCTGCGCCTGGCCAACCCTGAGGCGAGCGAGGAGGATCTTTTCCGGGCCTTGGCACAAGCGGGCGCGCCGGAGCTCGTGGCCGGGCTGGCACAGGGTTGGGCGACGAGGCTGGGCGACGGCGGCCGGCCGGTCTCGGCGGGCGAACGCCAACGCATCGCCCTGGCCCGGGTCTTCCTACGCCCGCGTCCGCTGTACCTCCTGGACGAGCCGACGGTGCACCTCGACCAAGCCGCCGAAGCTCACGTCCTGGAGAGCTTGCGCCAGGTCTTGGAAGCCAGGAGCGCGCTCATCGTCTCGCACCGGCCCGCCGTCCTGTCTCTCGCCGACCGCGCCCTGGCGGTCCGGGACGGCGAGCTGGTGGACGTCACCGCCGAGCTCCTCGCCCCTTTACCGGCATGACCAGGTACGGGCATGACCAGGTACCCGGCATGAGACCGGTTCGCGGCCTGTGGTCGGTCGTCGGTGCGGGGACGCTGACGGCGGCGTGCGGTATCGGCCTGCTCACCACTTCGGGCTGGCTCATCACCCGTGCGTCTGAACGGCCGCCGGTGTTGTCGCTGAGCATCGCCATCGGCGCCGTCCAGGCGTTTTCACTGGCGAGGGGATTGGCGCGTTACGTGGAGCGGATCGGCGTACACGGCCGCTCTCTTCACTTGCTCGGCCGGGCACGGCTCCGCCTTTTCGACGTGGCCGTGCCCCTGGTCCCGGGGACGGTCGGCGGTAACGGGACGGGCGGGCTGCTCAGTGGCTTTGTCTCGGACACTGAACTGGTGGCCGAAGGCTATGCCCGGGCGACAACGGCGGCCGTCGAGGTGAGCGCCAGCATTGTCCTGGGCGCGGTTGTCGCCGCCATCCTGGATCCCGTCCTGGGGGTCGTCCTGCTGGGAGGTGCACTGGTAGTAGTAGTGCTGGCGGCGGCCTTGGGCCGATGGGGCGGCCCGGCCGAACAACGAGCCGCAGCCGAGCGGGCCCAACTGGCCGGCGCAGTGGTCGCCACCGTACGTTCCGCCCCCGAGCTGGTGGCGTATGGGCGCCAGGACCTGGTCGAGGACGCCCTGGAGCAGGTACGGCGCCGAGCGGCGGCCGTCTCGGCCCGGCGTGCGCTGGCGGGGGGGCTCGCCCGGGCGGGCACCATCCTGGCCGCAGGCGGGGCCCTCGTCGCCGTCGTCGGGGCCGGGCTGGCCGCGGCTGACGCTCACCGTTTGTCGGGGGTGACGCTGGCGGTGGTGGCCTTCGCCACCCTGGCCGTGATGGACCAGTGCACAGGCCTTCCGGCCGTCTTCGCCGGCAATAACGCGGCGAGGGCGGCTGCCGCCCGGTTGCGGGACTTGGAGCGGCTGGCGCCCGCCGTGAAAGAGCCGGAGCCTGACCACAGTGCTGGCGCCATACCGGGGCGGGCCCAGCTGGCCGAGGCGGAGACGACCTCGCCCGCCGGTGACCTGATATTGAAGGGCGTGTCGTTGTCCGTCGGTGACGGCGAGCGGGTCGCCCTGGTGGGGCCCAGCGGCGCGGGCAAGACGAGCGCGGTGCACGCCTTGCTCCACTTTGTGGCCTGTACGGGCGGTCACGCGTACCTCGGCGGCGTCGATGTCTCGACGATGACAAGGCAGGGCATTGCCACTTTGGCCGGATGGCTACCGGAGGCGACGCACCTTTTCGCGGCCAGCGTGGCTGACAACCTGCGCGTGGGGCGGCCCGGCGCCAGTGGTCCCGAGTGCCTCGCCGCTCTGGAGCGGGCCGGGCTACGCCGCTGGTTGGACGGCTTGCCGGAGGGCCTGGCCACGCGCCTTGGCGCCGGCGGCCTCCCCATGAGCGCAGGCGAACGCCAGCGCCTCGGTCTGGCCCGGGTGCTGCTGGCCGGGCCGGCGCTCCTTCTGCTCGACGAACCGACCGCCCACCTTGACCCGGCCACTGCGGGCCACGTCCTAGGGGAGTTACTGGACGCCACCGAGGGCAGGTCGGCTCTGGTCGTGAGCCACGACCCGGCCGTTGCCAGGTACGTGGACAAACTTGTCGCGTTGGACGGCGGCCGGGTGGTAGCGCTCAGCCGGGGCGACCGGGCGGCTCTCCCTCTAGGCCGTCAAGGGTACTGACCAGGGCCGCGATCAGGCCGTCGAGGGTGTGCTCGGACGCCTCGGCGTGCACCTGAAGGCCCCGGGAACGAGCGGTGGCCGCCGTGACAGGCCCGATGCATGCGACTATGGGGGGGCGGGGTGCCGTCCCCGCCTGGTCGAGGTAGCTGTTGACCGCCGAAGAAGAAGCGAAGCAGACGGCGTCGGCCGCGCCCGCGGCCGCCAACAAGGCGGGCTTGATCCTCTCGGGGACCGTACGGTAGGCCTCGACGGCATCGACGTCCCATCCTCGCCGGCTCAGCTCGGCCCTCAACTCGGGACGGGCGCCGCCAGCCTGGGGGAGCAGCACCCTCCTGGGGGCGGGAGGCGGTGGCGCAGATGGGAAGGCGGCCGCCAGGCCCTCGGCCCGGAAAGAGGTGGGGACGAGGTCGGCGACCACGCGGTAAGCACGAAGCGCGCCGGCCGTGCCCGGGCCGACCGCAGCCACCTTGGTCGTCCCGAGCAGACGCGTGTCCGGCACATGCTCGAAGAACCGCTCGACGGCGTTGGACGACGTGAAAACGGTCCATGGGTAGGCACCCTGCCCTAGCCCGTCCAGCGCCGCCAGCAGGGCCCGGCCGCCGTCGGCGGGCGGGGCGAGGGCGATCGTGGGTACCTCCAGGACGCGGGCGCCCAGCTGGCGGAGCCTCTGGGCTAATGGCGACGCCTGAAGTGCTGCCCTGGTGACCACCACCGTCTTTCCCGTAAGAGGCAGGGGCGCAGGCGATCGCAGGTCCAGGCCGGCTACTTCGCCGATGACCATGGTGAGCGGAGGGCCCAGGGTGATGGCGGACAACCCGCCCAGGGTCGTGCGGACCGACGCCTGTTGCGGCTCAGTGCCCCACTGCACGGCCAGTACCGGTGTGGCCGGGCTCATCCCGCCGGCCATCAAGCGCTCGGCGATCCGGTGCCTATGGGCGGCGCCCATCAGGACCACGATCGTACCTCCGACCGCGGCCAGGGCCTCCCAGTTTGTGCTGCCCTCCGCGGGCGCCGTGCCGACGGAGCGGGTGTGGCCGGCGACGACGGTGAACGCAGTGACGAGGCCGCGATGAGTAACGGGTACGCCGGCGCTGGCGGGGGCAGCTATAGCGGCGCTCACGCCCGGGACTACCTCGAAAGGGATCCCGGCGGCCTGCAGTGCCAGCGCTTCCTCCCCGCCCCGGCCGAAAACGTACGGGTCGCCCCCCTTCAGGCGCACGACTCTTAGGCCGGCCCGGGCCCGGGCCACCAGCAGCTCGTTGATGGCCTCCTGGTCGCCCCGGTCGTCGGGTTGCTTGCCCACGTCCAGCTTTTCGGCCGTCGGCGGCGCCAGCGATAGCAAGGCGGGGCCGGTCAAGCGATCGTGGACGACAACATCAGCGGAGGCGAGGAGCTCAGCTCCCCGCTGGGTGAGCAGTCCAGGGTCACCGGGACCGGCTCCGACCAGGTAGACGGTGCCGGTCAACGACGCTTCACCGGGAGCGGCCGCCGGTTTGGCCGGGTCAACGCTGGTCGCCCGGGG
>PMWT01000161.1 GCA_003166025.1 Acidimicrobiaceae bacterium
CATTTTTCTTGCGCTCGCCGCAGGTTTTGTCAGCATTGCCTACTTGGCCGTCTCGAGGCGTGACGCGTGACCGGGCTGCTCGGGCCAACGGGCGCTCGCGGCTCCTGACATCCCTCTCCCTGTGGAGCGTCCCGGGTAGAGGTCGGAGCAGGGTTCTGGGAAACCGTGGCACGGGCTCTCGTAGAGCTGAGACGACCGGTAGAGCTGAGAGGCACCAGATATCCATAATGGGAGGCAGAAAACCAGAGGGGTGTCGGGCAGGACCGACGCATAACGGCTATTTCGCTCATCAAGTTTGGCCAGGAGTCGCGCCATAACGTCTTGCCTGCGCGGCACGCCTAACACTTGGCGAAGGTCGACGCGATCACCTCAACGCGCTGGCCGCCGCGGCCCGGACGGCGCCCGCCACGAGATCGAGCGACACCGATCGCAGGCGCCACTGTTGCCAGTACAAGCTGACATCAATGCGACCGTCCTCGTCGAACTCAATAAGCTCCTCGCCCTCGGCTCGGCTCCGGGCCTGGAGGTCCGGGACCATGCCCCAGCCGAGGCCGGCCCGAACGGCCTGGACAAAAGCTTCGGAACCGGGCACGTAGTGGCGGGGCGGGTCGAGGCGACGCCGGGCACGACGGCGTAGGTAAGTGTCCTGCAAGCGGTCCTCGCGGTCGAAGGTGACGACCGGAGCCTCAGACAGCGCCGAGCCGGTCACCCCCTCGGGGAACCACCGCTCCGCGAACGACGCCGACGCCCTGGCCCGGTAGCGCATCCGCCCGAGCCGTTCGATGGTGCAACCCGGCACCGCGTCGGCCGACGAAGTCACCGCCGCCATCACGGTACCCTGGCGCAACAGCTCGGCGGTCACGCTCTCGTCGGCCCGTTGCACGTCGAAGACCACCGACGGCCCGACCCCGGCCAGAGCGGGGACCAGCCATGTCGCCAGGCTGTCCGCGTTAGCAGCCAGCGGGACGGTCAAGGGCCCGGCTGGACCGTCGCCCCCGAGCTCACGGGCCGCTTCGGCGGTGATGGTGCGGATCTGGCGGGCTGCCCGCAGCATGGCCTGCCCTGACGCAGTCGTTTGGACCGGCTTGGAGCGCACCAGGAGTACCCGCCCCACGGCCGTCTCGAGAGCTTTCACCCGCTGGCTCACTGCCGACGGGGTGACGTGCAGCACGCGGGCGGCAGCCTCAAAGGTCCCCTCCGAGACCGCTGCGGCTAGAGCTTCGAGCTGGTCCAGGTCCAGGTCCATAATCAGCAACTCTAATGGAACAGCAGAAACATTAGCTGGTAACGTCCTCCTGCCCACGCTTAACCTGTCCTGGTGCTCAACGCCGCAGCCTGGACGGCGCTCGTTGCCGGCCTGGTCTTCGGTCTTTCCCTGATCGTGGCCATCGGGCCTCAGAACACCTACGTCCTGCGTCAGGGCGTGCTCCGCCGCCACGTGGCGACCATCGTAACCATCTGTAGTTTCTCCGACGCCTTGCTCATTGCAGCAGGCGTCGGGGGTGCCAGCGCCGCGCTGGCCGGCCACCGGTGGCTCCTATCGTTAGTCCGGACCGCCGGCGCCGTCTTCCTGTTCGGCTACGGCGCCCTCGCCGCGCGCCGGGCCTGCCGGCCGGCGGCGGCCCGCACCGACGCTGGGGCCAACGGCGCGTCATGGACCGCTGTGGCAGGCGCTTGCTTGGCGTTCACCTGGCTGAACCCGGCCGTCTACCTCGACACGGTGGTGCTGCTCGGTTCGGTAGCCAATACCCGGCCCGGGCACCAGTGGTGGTTCGGTGGCGGGGCAATGGTGGCAAGCACCCTGTGGTTCACAGGGCTCGGCTTCGGTGCCCGGCTGCTGGAGCGGGTCTTCGAGCGACCTCGGGCGTGGCAGCTCCTCGATGTCTTCGTGGCCGTCGTCATGGTCGGTACCGGCCTGCGCGTCCTTCCGGGCGCCTGATCGCGGCACGGTCACCTCTCCGTCGCCCACCAGTCGCTAGGCGGGACCAAAGAATGGGGACCGACGTCGGGTTGGCCCGCCGTGAGAGGCCAGCGGTCTGGACGTCCGGGCCACACCATCAAAACAGAGAGCCGTCACAAGAACGTCACAACTCACCGAAAAGCCGCTGCGTTCTAGACCGATCAGCCTGTCATCAGTGGTCGCCGGCCCGCCACTCCGCGCGAGTACTGGGGCCACTTCGACTTCCCATTTTGGGCCGAACCTTGTGACGATGGGTCAGCGTCCTGTTTGCTCGGCGGGTGCCCTTTCCTCTTCGGAGAGCTCGTCGAGCCAGGCGGGCGCGTGGTGGCGCGCCCAGGCCCGGCTGATCCTGCCGAACAGCATCGACTTCAGCGCCTGGCGGTCGGCCAGGGCCATGAGGACATGGCCCAAGACCACGATCACAAAACCGAGCGCCAGCCAGTTGTGCACGAAGGTGGCGCCGGCCCGCACAGAGAGCGGGAAGGGCCTGTACCAGCGCAGGATGGCGCCGCTGGCGAGCATGACCAGGCCGGCTCCTGCGGTAAAGGCGGCGTTGGCCTTCTGGCCGGCGTTGAACTTGCCCACGCGGACGCGGGCGAACACCTGCCTTCTATCTGCGGCCGGGCGGATGACGGCCCGCAACCAGCGCCGGTCGTCCCGGCTCCAGCGGTTGAAACGCCGGATGTCGCGGCGCAGAGCCTGGCCCCAGCTCCCCGATAGGGCGAGGATGAGCGGCACGGGGAGCGCCAGGCCCGCGTAGAGGTGGGTGCGCTCGACTAGTTCTCTCCGGCCGACGATGGCCGTAAGTGGCGCGAAGTACAGGGCGGCACCGGTCACGACCAGCACGGCGAACAGGACAGCATTGGTCCAATGGACCGCCCGCTCCACACGGTCGAAGCGGTTGAGCAGCCCAGGCCGTTCCTGCTCGGGTAGGGGGACGACGCTGCGATGTGTGGTCGGGCTCGCCATCGCCTCAGGCGGCCGATGGCCCATGGCCGTTGGCCCAGGCATCAACCGGGTAGCCGTTCTGCTCCCAATAGCCTTCCTCCACCACACTGGTCAGGGTGATGGTGGACAGCCATTTGATCGACTTGTAACCGAACATCCCTGGGACGTAGAGGCGCACCGGGCCGCCGTGGCCCTTGCTGACCGGCCCGCCGAGCATCGAGTAGGCAACGATGGCGCCGCTCTGGTCGGCCTGGTCCGCCGTAAGGGTCTCGGTGTACACCCCGTCGAAGGAGGAGAAATGGAACACCGTCGCGCTCGGGTGGGCCCCGGCGGATTTGGCCAGTTCGGTGAGGCGGACGCCGGTCCAGTGCACGTCGTCGACGACCCACCCGGTAACGCACTGGAAATCGTGGGTGAGCCTGGTGGCCGGCAAGGCTTCCAGGTCACGCACGCTCAGCTGGAGGGGACGTTCGACCATCCCGTTGACGGTCAGCTTGTAGGTGGGCGGCGGTGAAGGAAAGCCGTTGGTCACGGTGTAGAGGGTGAAGTTGCCGCCACCGGGGACCAGGCCGGCGAGCCCTGTGCCGCGGAGCGGCTTCAGCAGGTCAGAGATGCCGTTCTGCACGTGCTCGCCGAAGGCGATCCCGAGCCCACCTAGGCCCAGGATGCCAAGGACGGCCCGGCGGCCGATGGGTTTGTCGCCCTGCTCGGGGGCCGGGCCCGCAGTGCCTCCCGTGGAGGTCACCTCGGCCATGGCCCACTCGTGGGCCGCAAGTTGCCACTTTTGTAGGTCACCAAGTGTTAAGGACGCCCCGGCCGGCCGTTTGATTGCGCGGGACCAAGAAAAACCGAGCCGGCGCGTGAAACCAGTGGTTACTTCAAGCAGGTGCACCTGGTCGGTGGCGACCTGGCGCTCGACTTCGTGAACACCCAGACCGGGCCAGCTGACGGCCCTGTCGACGGCGACGCCCTGGACGGGTACGACGACCTCCTCAGCTGGAGCCGCCAGATGGGCACCATGGGCGAACGGCAGGCCGAAGCCCTTGCCTTGATTGCCCAGGCACGCCCCGCGACGGCGTCGGCGGCGTTCCGAAAGGCCGTGGGGGCGCGATCGTACCTGCGGGAGATCTTCGCTACCTTGGCACGCCAGCAAGAGCCGTCCGCCTCGATGCTCGACCTGCTCCGGGGCGACGCGGCCAGCTCCGTCCGCTACGCACGGCTCGCTAGGACGGCGGAAGGCTTCGGCTGGGACTGGGCCATCTGTGACGACCTTCGAGCCCCTTTATGGCCGGTCATCCAGGCTGCTGTCGACCTCATGCGGTCCGGTCCCGTCACAAGCGTGAAGCAGTGCGGGGCCTGCCGTTTCCTCTTCGTGGACACGAGCAAGAACGGCAGCCGGCGCTGGTGCAGCATGGAGGACTGCGGCAAGACGGCGAAGATGCGCAGGTACGTGGCGCGACGCAGCGTTTCTCGTGCGTCGGCCCGGGCCGGCCGGCCGTGAAGGAAGTTGTCCACCCTGCTCCGGCGGCGGCGCTTATCGCCTCGAACTGCCGAAGTCTTGAGCTATGCGGTCCCCTTCTCGGATGGCTTCGTAGTGGCTGACAAAAACGGCCTCGTTGCCCGGCTGCATCGCTTCAGTGGTACGTCACCAACCACTCGTCCGCGGACGTGCCGGTGCTCAACACGGCGCGCTGTAATGCCGAGAAGCCGGCTGGGTGCGCCGCTCCGGTCCCCCGAGGTGGCCGTCGGCTCCCAGCCGAACGGGCTGGCGATCGACGAGATCACGGGCACGGTGTACGTGCTGAGCCTCGGTACGGGGACGATGTCGCTGCTGGGGGGGAAACCACCGCCTCCGCACGCTTCGGCGTCGCGGGGATGACCGCGGGCGGGCCACATCCAGGCCGGGCGAAGGACCGAGGACTCTACTTCGCTTAGATGGATACCCCTTCGTCGCCGAATGCCTGGCAGACACGGTCGGCGACGCGTTTGAGGAGAGCGTCAAGGCCGTCATCGTCACGCCCGTCGCCTTGCGAGGGCCATTGTTCAAGCTGAACGCGGACCAGTATGTGCTTGTCTACGGCCATTGGCGGGTTGAATGCCTGGGCGGGGGGTTCCCATCCGTTGTTCAGTCCATCGAGGACCGCCCCCTCCGTGTCCGGAATGGCCACGACGATCTCAAACGGGCCGAGGGTCATCTCGGGCCGGGTCTCGGCCAAGAGGTCCAGGAGTTTGCTCTGCGGCTCCAATGCAACCCGGATGCGTGGACTACGGCGAACAGGTAGATGGAGCTTTAGTGTTCCACGATAGGTCCAGTGGCCTATGGGGCGTTCTCGCTGACCATGGACAGGGGAGCCGGGTAAGGGCGCCGGCATCACCGAGCTGTTGAGCGTACGTGGATCAGGGCTCTCCATCGGTGACGTCGATCTTCACCATGCACGTCCCAGGCAACGGGCCCTTGCTTCGCGCCCGGGTGATCCGCTCCTTCAGCGTCAGGTCGGGATCACGATTGCTGAGCCCTGGAAGTGGGATCATGGGGATGACGTTCCACTGCCACCGGTAGCGCTCCTTTAGGCAAGTCTCGCCATGACGCCGCTCTTCTTCGTCGCAAATGCCGGCAGTGCCGAACACGACGGGCGCGTCGTCTGCGTAGCGGCCACGGTAGTCGGACGGGCGGAGCTCAACCCGGGAGTCTCGTCGGATCCGCCTGATCTTGGCGCTGGCCTCACCCGTGCGCAGGTAGAGGTGTTCGAGCTCTCGGGCGAACCAGATTGGGGTCTCCACCCACGATCCATCCGACCGGAAGGTCCTGAGACTGGCGTAGCGGGTTGCGTCGAGAGCGCTGAGAGGAGAGTTCTGCGATGTCACAATGCCAGTAGAACACTTCCCGTCAACTTGAAGTCAAGGGCATGGAGGCCGTGGTCCCGTGGCTTCGAGGATCGGGAAAGTGGCCAAGAAGGTGGGTCTGGCGCCATCTGCCATCAGGTACTACGAGGAGACGCCGTCGTTGCCGTCGCCGTCGCCGTGCCGATCGACGGCCCCCGTGCCCCCAGCTGCCATGATGAGGGCGTGGGCTTGCTCTGTGACTACTTCGCGGCAGGGTCTGATGACCAAGCCGCTGCCGTCATAGACCATGTCGGCGGCCCAGGCGCCACCTCCGGCTCCGCTGGAGCCGATAGCCAGCCTCCGTAGAGGGTTTTTCCGTCGGGGGCACGAGCCGAGCACCGGGGGACCACTG
>PMWT01000213.1 GCA_003166025.1 Acidimicrobiaceae bacterium
GCCGTGTACGGGCCGGCCGACTCAGGGGACCTCGCCACCGACCTGGCCGGGCTGTTCGTGGAGCTGGGCGAGGTGGCTCGCGACCACGGCACGGGCGTCCTGGTGACCATCGATGAGCTCCACTACGTCGGCTCCGCCACCCTGGAGGCCCTCGTCATGGGCCTGCACCGGGCCTCTCAGCTCCGCCTGCCCATGACCATCGCCGCCGCCGGCCTGCCCAACCTGGCCACTCTCGCCGGCGAGGCCAAGTCCTACGCCGAGCGCATGTTCGTGTTCCCGGCCGTCGGCTCTTTGGACGCCGAACAGGCCCGGGAGGCGCTGGTGGTGCCGGCCACCGACGAGGGTGTGCATTGGTCCGACGACGCCCTGGACCGGGTGGGGGAGCTGACCATGGGTTTTCCCTACTTCCTCCAGGAGTTCGGCAAACAGGCCTGGGACGCGGCCGACGGCCCCGAGCTCATCACGCTCGACGACGTGCAGCGCAGCGTCCCGGTGGCCATGGCGGAGCTCGACGACAGCTTCTTCCGGGCCCGCACCGGCCGCACCACCAACCCCGAGCGCGCCTACCTGCGCGCCATGGCCGAGCTGGGCCGTGGCCCGGTCCGTTCGGCCGAGGTGGCCGCCCTGCTGGGCAAGAAGGTGACGGCCCTCGGCCCCACCCGGGACGGCCTGATCAAAAAGGCCCTGTGCTACTCACCGCGTTGGGGCGAGATCGACTTCACCGTGCCCATGTTCGGCGCCTATATGAAGCGGTGCTTCCCCGACTTCACTTCGACCGTCGGCCTCCCCGGCTTCTAACTATTTTGGGCACTTCTAGTGGCACTGCTATAAATAACTTCCCACCCGACGCCGCCAGCTCACGGAGCTCGCCTTGCATGGCGTCGGGCCGCGGATCGCCACACTGCCCGGCGGCAGAGCTTCGACCCTAACGTCGTCCGGTGCTACCTCCGTCTATGGCCCGTTCGGTGCCCAGCGCTACAGATCCGCGTTCTCGGCGGCAAAGTAGCTCGGGAGATCGTTGTAAGAATCTCCCTGGTCGGTGACATAGACCAGGTTCCCGCCGAGAGCCTTGATCGCCTTTAGCGTCGAGAGCAGGTTGGACTGGCTCGGCCCCGAGGTGATGATGTAGCCGATCTTCATCGGTGCCGAGGAGTAGTTCGGCGGGGGATCGGACTCGAATGCGGCCAGCGTGTCTTCCATGACCACGATGCCGTTGTCCACGCTCGTCGAGAGGTAGCCCGAGGCCGGTGGGGCGCCCGCGTTGAGGATGTCGATGCCCCCGAGCGAGTGGACGTAACCGGTCAGCGTTTCGTAATAGCTGAGGTTGGCCGTGGCGCCGGTCACGTCGTCGAAGAAGATGTCGTTGACCCCGTAGAGCGTGCGCCACTCGTTGACCTGTGACTCCACCGAGGAAATAGAGTAAGTGGCCTCAGCCGTGTCGACGTACCCCATCATCGTCCAGCCGGTCGCCTCGGCCTTGCTGATCGCCGAAGCGTAGGTCGAGTCGAGCGCCGTGCCCGGCCCTGAATCGACGTTGGCGATGACGTAGGCGGGGAGGTTGGCGGGCACGGTCGTCGCCAGGGTCGACCACATCGAACCCGAGGTCGGGTCCTGGTAGGCCGGGATCAGCCACGCCTGCCCGGTGGTGCCGGGAGCAACGGTCGTCGTCGTGGTCGTGGTGGGCGCGGCCGTCGTGGTCGTTGTGGTGGTGGGTGGAGCCGTCGTGGTCGTGGTCGTGGACGGAGCCGTCGTGGTCGTCGCGGTGGTAGTGGTGGTGGTGGGCACGGTGGTCGTGGGCGGCGGCTGTGTGGTCGCGGTCGTCGTCGCCGGTGCTGTCGTCGTAGGCGGCGGCTGGACCGTCGTCGTGGTCGACACCGCGCCCACCGCCGCGCCCACCGCCGTCGCCACAGTCGTCGTGGTCGCCGTGGTGGTCTCGCTCGGGCCCGCCGTGCCGCCGGTGGCACCGAACAAGGCCGCCACCGAGCCTGCACCCGTCGCGGAAGGGTCCCCGACCGTGCCCGTAGCCACGGCGAAGACGAAGTTGTCGTTGGGGATGGTGTACACCGCTCCCGGATCGGAGCCGGCGGCGGCGTCGCCCCAGGCCAGCGCCGCGCCCACGAAGGCTTCGTCGCTCGCCGGCCCGCTCAGAGAGGGGAAGGGTTCGTTGGAAAAGCCGACGTCGTCCAAAGACCATGTGGGGTCGGTCCCGGCGTTGAGCTCCTGGAGCCCAAGGTCGACGTTTTGGACGGCGCCGGTCCAGGTCACGTCCACCTGAGACGGGCCCGCAGTGGTGACGACGCCGTACCAGACCTGCAGGGTTTGGCCGTCCGCGGCGTCCAAGTAGGGCGAGGAGGCCTCAGACCACTGGCTTACGCCGCCCCCAGAAACGGCGCTCACAGAGTTGGGCCAGCCATCGTTGATAACGGTGAGCACCAGGAGGTCACCGGCGCTCTGCGGGGACACGGACAGCTCGTACGACGTCGCACCACCGAGGTCACCGGAGAAGATGATGGGCGCGCCGACGGGCGCGATCGAGGGGCTCGCCGGGGCCCCGGTCGCCTCCTCCCCCGCCGGCCCGGGCTCGGGGAGCGTGGTGCCCACCGCAAGGGCGGCCGCCGTGCCCACCGCAGGGGTGGCCACCGTCCCCACCGGGCCGGCTGTCGCGGTGGAAGCGCCGGTCCCGCCCCAATGCCGCCACGACCGTCCATGTCCGTCGGAAGGGTGGTCCGAGCTGTACGTCGCCTGGTCCGCCGCCCGCAACGGAGCTGCCACCATGCTCGAGGGCTGGTCCATGGTGGTCGTAGGCTGCGCCGGCGTCGTCGTGGGCACCAGCAGGGTCGTAGCCGGCGCGCCCGGGGTGAGCGCCGGTCCGCTCAGGCCGAGCGCAGCTGCATGGACCGCAGTGGTGGGCGCCGGCACGGTGGTGGGGGCCGGCGCCGTCGTGCTGGGCGCGGTCATGCCCCCGGCCGCGGCCAACCGGGTGCTGCTCGCCGCCAGCCGCTCGTCACGCATGTGAGCCGGCGAAAGCGCAGTGGAACTAACACCCGCAGTGGACGTCGAAGTCTTGGCCGGGCTAGCCTGCGGTATGGCACGTCCACTTCGTGCCTGGTGGACCGCATAGCTCAGACTGGGCTTGGCCATAGCAAGTGACGCGCTGGCACTGTTCGTAGCATTGAGAAGTTGCCGCACTGCACTGTTACTGGTTGACTTCTGGGGTACCGCGCTTTGATTAGGCTTTATTGTCGTGTGAAACTGCCCAGTAGTCGCGCCCACCAGCGTGACGGCGACGCCAGTACCGGCAATAACCACGGCCCAAGCTGGGGTTTTCGAGAAATCTGGCGCCTTCAGGTGCTGGGCGGGCCCATGTGTCCTTAGGTGCTTAGCCGGTTCGTGCGCTTTTAGGTGCTTGGCTTCGTACGCTTTTGGGTACCTCACTTTCGCAAACATACTGCCGACAGCGCTAACCGTAAAAGACCCCCTTTCTTGGTGGCAGCGTGGACGCGTTCAGTACGAAAGTCGTTGCGCGTTTATTAGCGGGCGTTCAACCGGGAGCCCTGACCACGCACGCCCCTCGGAACAGGCCGACAATAACGAGGTTGCAGAGGGGGGGTGACTTGATCGAAGTTATGACTGGGGCACGCCCTGAAGAGGTCCGCTACGACATCCAGCTTCCGGACGATGTCGTCCGACACCTGCAATCGGCTGAACGCCTGCGGGCCAGGGCTACGGCAGCGCAATCGGGCGCCGCGGCGGAGGTGCGAGCTGCAGCTAGGACGCTCGCCCAGCTCACGTCCCCTCCGTCGTCGTCCCTCGGGTCGGTCCCTGACTGACCGGCTTCTAACTTTCTTTGACAGTTCTAGCGCTACTGCTATAAATCTCGAAGCCGGCGGCGCTCTCGCCGTGGGCGAGCTCCCACGCTCGTTGTGCCGCATCGGCCGCCAGCTGCAGCAAGGATGCCGAGGTGACGCCCGAGCCCGGTGGCGGGTCGACGGCCAGTACGGTCGGCCTCCCGGGCTTCGGCGGCGGTAAGGGGATGGCGGGGACCGGCGGTGCGCCCTGGGCTGTTACCGCTGCCCAACGCGCCCACGCCTCACGGGCGGTCACACCGGTGTCGGGAGCCCAGACCGTCGCCTCCTCGGTACCGGGACCGTCTGCGCCGCCCGCGTCCGCGCCTCGCCGCCCCCGCGTCCCGGGCCGGCCGTCGCCGTTTGCCACCGCGCTCGCTGCTGCCCGCCGGGCCCGCAACCCCGCCAACAAGGTGTCGCGTCCCCGCCCCCGCATGAGGAACAGCAGGAACGGGTCGGCGTCCAGCGTGTCGGCCACGAGGTAGCACACGGCTGCGGCGTGCTTGCAGGGGTTGGCCCAGTCCGGGCACGAGCAGCGCGGCTGCAGTTCGCCGGCCACGGGCAACAGGTCGATGTTGGCGGTAGCCAGGTCGTCGGCCACTCCCGGCGGCATCTCGCCGTCGAGCAGAGCGGCCATGTGGCCGACCCGGCTGGCCAGCGCCGCCAGCGTGATGTCCCACTCCTGGTCCGAGTACGTACGGACCTTGACCGTCACCTTGTACGGCTTGGCCCGCGACCCCTGTACGGAGGCCATGATGGCCCCCGCTCGCACCCCGATCTCGCCCACCGCCCCCGTGCGGGCGTAGGTCCGGCCCCGAGGCAGGCGGTTACGGTCGAGCTCCGCCCGCTGCTCGAGGGCGTCCACCCACGCCTTGCCCCACCACGTGGCCCCGAAGGGCCGCCTCCCTGCCCGGCGCGGGCCCGGGCCGGGCAGGCGTTTGGACGGGGGTGGCCACCAGCTCACTTGTCGCCCCCGGACGGGCCCAGGCTCAGCACGACCTGGCCACGACATCCTGGAGAAGCCTCTCAAACCTTTCGGCGTGGACCTGGATGGAAAGCTGGCTGACAGAGCCGGGTGCGTCATTGGCCATCCGGGCCAGGGTGCCCTCGTCCCTCAACAGCGACAGCATGGCCGCCGTGAGTTGGGCGACGTCGCCTGGTCCTACCAGGAGGCCGTTCTTTCCAGGTTTAAGCCATTCTCTGACGCCGCCGCTGTCCGAAGCGATGACGGGGCGGCCGGAGCTGAGCGCTTCGGGCCCAACCTTGCCAAAGGCCTCGACAAACACCGACGGCATCACGACGATAGTGGAGCCAGCGTAAACGGCTGGGAGTTGGTCGCGGCTGACGTGGCCGAGGAACTTCACCGGCGGCTGAAGCTCGTTAGCCTCGGCCATGAGCCGCTCGCGGTCCTTACCGTTACCCGCGAACACCAGGCGAGCCGAAGGAAGGGCAGACAGAAGGTCTTTGTATGCAGAAAGGAGATTAAAGACGCCTTTTTCGGCCTCCAGGCGCCCGACGAAAAGTACCACAGGTGGGCCGGGGGGGAGAGGCTGAGGTTGGAATAGCTGGACGCCAAGGGGGATATACGAAGCAGGAAGGCCTTCACCTCGGAGCAGGTCTTGCATGTACGCGCTGTAGGCGACGACCTCGTTGACGTTGTGGAACCCGGCCCGGTACACAGGTCGGCACACGAGCCGGTAGAAGGCATAGTGGACGAGGCCGCCCGGCGTGAGGTCGAGCATTCGGCGGCGTTGAGGAAGGCGGTAATCAGACGCGAGCAGAGACCAATTGAGAAGGCTCTTCGTGTAGATTTCCGGTCCGTGCACCAGCAATACGGTCGGTACGCCTTTGAGCTCGAAAAGAGGGGCCGGTGTTACTTGTTGCAGGGTATGCAAGAGGACGACATCTGGCCGGAACGTGGCCAGGGCGCTTCGTAATTGCCGCCGGGCGTCGGCGTTGTACAGAGTGGACCCGATTTTTTTCAGTCCTTTAGCCGGGAGCTGGCGGAACGAGAGGTCGGCGAAGCGTTCCTGTGTAGGCCCTTCGTCGCTGGCCAGCGTTGTTACAATATGGCCGCGTTCGCGCAGGACAGTGCTCAGGTCGCGGACGTGGGTCTCGGCACCGCCCGCTGGATAGCCCAGGCTGACGACGTTTAGTACCCTCACGGCCAGTAGTCCGAGGGCAATTGTGAATTATGGTCCCTGGACATGCTCCGCACCTATTGCCCTAAGGTATGCTTTTGCGGTTTGCGCTCCGGCCTCTTCCCATCGATATTGTGCTAAGAGGGGAGCAGCGTACGCCCGGACGTCCATCGGGGTGCTCAGCCCTTTGGCGATCGCGTCCGCCAGCGACGTTGCCGTCGGGTCGCACACCCAGCCCGTCTCTCCCTCGACGACAAGGCGTTGTGCGTAGTTGTCGGCGTGGTTGACAGTTATTGTCGGGGCTCCCGCCGCTAACGCTTCGACGACGGCTAGACCAAAGCCTTCGCGTATGCTCGGGAGCAGGAACAGGCGCGAGCCTTTCATCAGAGAGAAGAGAGCCACCTCGTCTTCTAAGTACCCGAGGAACGCCACCTGTCCCCCCAGCCCGAGCGCCTCAGACTGTTGCTTTAGCCGGTCGGCTTCGGGGCCCACGCCGACAATCCCGAAGGTGCATGAGATCCCTCGTTGTTGTAGGAGCTGGACGGCCTCGAGGGCCATAGCCACGCCTTTGTGGGCGATGAGCCGGCCGGCAAAGAGCAGGTCGTAACCCGCAGAGGGCGGAGCGGCGGCGATCGTGTCGAGGTCGACTCCCGGAGCCACGGTAATGACCTTGTCGGCGGGGACACCGCCGCGGATGAGGCGGTCGCGTGTCTCGGGAGAATCGGTGATGATCAACCGGGGGAGCACGGTGGCCAGGCGCTCGATGGCGGCGGCGATTACGCCCAGACGGCCGAGGTACTTCCGCCAATATTCTGGTCCCCAGAGCTCGTGCCAGGTGACGACGAGAGGGACGCGGCGCACCGCGGCTACGAGGCGGAGCGGTACGAGCTGGAGGTAAGGCATATGGTCAGCTTCGATAACGTCGTAGCGGTACCTCACTAGTTGGAAACAAGCGAGGGCGAAACGCACAGCCTCGGAAATGCTGCGCCGGCTGCCCTTGTAGAGAGGCGCGCGGCCCATAATTGCCCGGTACTCGACCCCGTCGGTGGTCTTGGTCTTTGCGCCGGGCCACCAGTGCATGGTGTAGACGGTCACATGATGGCCTTGATCGCACAACTGGGCGACGATGTGGCGGTAGCGCGTTTCCTTGCCGCCGGTGTGGTAAGGGAAGACGGCGTCAGATACGACGGCTACGCGCATAGGCCGCAGGCGGGCACCAGCATATGTGGACGGCTGGAGATGGAGCTGCCCTGGGCGCGGCCTGATGGGTTGGTTGCCATCGGTGCCGAGTGTAGCCGAGCCGTGGGGGCGGACCGGCGAGGCGGCCCTCTGTCGCCGGCGGGTGTTTTGCCCTGGCCCTATCGACGGTGACCGGAGGGGTAACCTAGCGCCGTGGCTCCCGTCCGAGCGCGCCTAAAGGCCGGTACACGTCGCGTCGATGGCTACGCCATGTTGCGCATGAGGCCTCGCGCCCTGCGCAGCGCCAGCCTTAGGTTCGTTCGAGGGCGGCCTCAAGGGCTTCGAGCCGCTGCCGCGGTGGTCCTGGTGTGCGCCATGAGCGCTGGTCCGCTCGAGGGTGGCCCTGGACCGGCGGCACCGGCCCCGGGGGCGCCCGGCGTCAATTTCGGCGGCGGTGAAGCCAGCGTGTGGCGTTCTACGTACGCCCAGCAACTGGCGACGTTTGCTCAGGTGAAGGCGGCCGGATCGCAATGGGTCCGTTGGACTGTCCCGATGGACGACCAGGAGCCGCGGCCGGGTTGGTTCAACTGGTACGCGGCTCAGGAGTTGCGGGCGGCCGTGGTGAGCGGGCTGAACGTCGACGCCCTTTTGACCGGTTCGCCGTCCTGGGCGGCGACGGCGGACGGCTCTCCGGCGCCCGCCGTCTTTGCCGCTTTCGCGAAGGCTGCAGTGGAGGAGTACTGGCCCTTGGGAGTGAGGACCTACGAGATCTGGAACGAGGAGAACGATACCCAGGCCTGGGGCAAGGCGTTCACGCCACTCGAGTACACGGCTTTATTGAAGGCGACTTACGCCGCCATCAAGAGCGTCCATGCCGGGGCCACCGTCCTCGCCGGTGGCTTTGCCCCCGCTCCGGGCACCACCGACGGCACCTCCTACGAGCCGGTTACGTTCCTCACCGAGATGTACGCCGACGGGGCAAAGGGCTCGTTCGATGCCATTGCTGACCACCCGTACAGCTTTCCTGACCTTCCCGACCAGCGCGATAGCTGGAACCCGTTCACCTATCTGCCAACGCTGCACCGGGTTATGGCCGCCAACGGGGACGGCGGCAAGGGGATCTGGCTGACAGAGTACGGGGCGCCGACGTCGGGCACCTCGGGCGCGGTGACACCCCAGTTCCAGGCGCAAAGCATCACTGAGGCGTTCCGGTGGGCACATGACCACCCGTGGGTGGGCCCGCTGTTCATCTTCGATTGGCAGCCGAGCCCATATGACACCGAAGGCGACTACGCCATAAACAACGCCGACGGGACGCCCACCTTAGGCGGGCTTGCTTTCTCCGGTGCCGCTTCCGCCTATCCCGGCTGAGCCGACCGCTCCTCCAGGCGCTCGGCCAGGAGCCGGTAAGTGGAATGGTGAAGGGCGAGGAACGCCTCCATGTGGCCGGTGCCCCCGCTGCCGTGGACCGAACGCCACCGGTTGAGCGCCAGGTGACCGGCTGTCCCGAAAACTGCTGCAGGTGTGCGGTGCTCCGCCATGGCTCGTTCCTTGAGGTCCCAGACCTTTTCCACGTCGACGAGGCGGTTTACCGGGACCGCCGCCCAAACCTCGTAGCCCCAGACTTCGGTCTCGGCCGGTACGGCCGCTTGGGCCACGGCCGCGGCCAGAGCCTGATGGTCGGGGTGGGCGTCGAACAGCCACGGCCCGAATATGGCATCAGGCCGGAAGTCCGCCACATGGTCGCTGATGGCCGCGCTGAGCGCACGCAGGGATCCCGCCAGGCTCCCGTCTTCGAAGCCGAGAAAGACCGGAGAAGGCGTTCCCAGTACTGAAGCGGCGCGCTGAGCGTCGTTGCGCCGGGCTGCGGCCACTTCGGCCGGTCCCAGGTCGGGAACGGCGAGGTGCTGACCGGAGGTGGCGATGACCGTGCGCAGCGCAACCTCCCGTCTTGCCAGTAGGGCGGCCGTGCCTCCGCACCCGATGACCTCGTCGTCGGGGTGCGGCGACAGCACCAGGACGCGGCGGTGAGGGGGCAGGGCTACCAGTGGGCCACCTCTGGAATAGGACTGCATGGTCTGGAGNNTCGACAGGTCGCCCCCGGGATGCCAAGTGTGGCTCCACAACCTCAATGGTAGTATACAAACGTGGCACTGAGGGCCCTGCAATAGGATGCAAACATAAAGAGCGAACTGAAAGTCAAGCGCCTCGAGCTGGGAGATGTCGAGCAGTGGTGGCGCGAAGCATTTCTTTCTAATACCAGCCTTTCGCCCCAACAATCCTTCGAATGGGTGAGTACCTGGTGCCGCCACTTCGGGCGTTCTTCGTTGCGGCTAAATGGTATTGTTCAAGGGGGCGAACTACTTTCGGTACTTCCGACCAACGACGACGGTCGGAGGCCCTCAATGCCGCGGAGCGCGCCCACGTTGGCCAACGACTCCTTTGCCGCCATCTCTCCCCATGCTGAGCGTTCTTTACAGGCTAGTGCCCAAGCCGTGGCCGCCGTCCTGGACGACCGTGGTGGTCGACCGCTCCTGCTGGAGTCTGTCAGCCCGGTCCTCGTCCCTGCATTACGCAGGACCGACCCCAGGTGCAACGCCTTGGTGGTCAACTGGGACACCAACCCGCGTCTCGAGCTTACGGGGGACTGGGAAGAGTACCTCGGTCGGCTTACGGGGAGCCAGCGCGCCGATGTGCGACGGCTGGCTCGTCGTGGAGCAGAGATGCAACTCCGGTCCGTTTACCAGGCCGATGAGGTGGCGGCGTCCACCCGGCTCAGCCTCGAGCAGCGTCGGCGGGTGTGGTCCGAAAGCGGCTTGGCCGACAAGATGTCCCCGTTCCAAAGGGGACCGGCCTGGGACGAGTTCCTGGTCGACGCCGCGGGTGCGTTGGCCGGCGCCGGTCTGGCGTTGGTCGATGAGCTCGTATGGGAGGGCCACGTGGTCGCCTCTACTCTTTGGCTGCAGCGCGGGGACTGGCTTCTCGGTTATCACCGCGCCGCAGAGCGCAGCCAGATGAAGTTCGGCCAGATCTTTGACGTTCTTTTGCTCCAGGACGCCATTGGTCGAGGGGTCCGGACCATAGAGATGGGCCGGGGCTCGGAGGCATGGAAGTACCACCTGGGAGCGACGGACGTTGCCGTCTGCGACGTCGTTGTCGGCCACGCCCGGTTGGCCACGCTGGCCACCATGGTGGCCCGGGTCACGCCTTTCCTGGCCCGCCGTCTGGTGGGCCGGAGCGCGAGCCGGTCAAGTACCGCCGGGCCGCCGCCGAGCCCGCGCACAGCAACGCCGACAACGCCCGCAGGGCCCCCTCCGTCGGCCATCGCGCAAGATGGGTAGCGGGGAGGCCGAGCGTCCAGGGATGAGTGACGGCGTTGGTCGACAAGTAGACGAACAGGCCCGTGGCGAAGACGATGCCGGTGTTGCTGGTCGCCAGTGCCAATGAACGGCGTACATCGTTGTCCCGCGGCGCCGGCCGGGTACCGCGCCGTGCCCGAAGGTACTCGCTGGTGGCAAAGCTGATCGAGGCGACGAGAAAGGCAAGCACGCCGCAGGTGTCGGTGCGCAACCATGGGAGGGCACCCCAGTACGGGTATGACAACCATCCGGGCTGAAAGCTGGCCACAACAAAGGCGCTGGCCGCGCACAACCCGGCACCGTACGCCAACCCCGCCGCCGCGGCTTCGAGGGCCAGCTTGTCGAGGCGGGCCGCGCCCCGGTCAGCTGAGCTGGTCACCGGTTTGGGCTCAGAAGCGTTGCCCTCAACGTCCCATCGCCAGTGCCCGTCCCCGGTCCGTGGCCGCTCTCGCCCCGGTGGCGGACCGAGCTTTCGCCGGCCTCAGCAAGCTGGCCACGGCGATCACCCCGGCCACCAAGTTGCCGAGCGCCCACGCCACGGCGATGAGCGTGAGCCCCGACGACGACCACATCTCCGCCAGGGCCACAATGGTGACGAACGAGGCGAGGTTGAGTAGGACCAACGACGTCAGCTGCCCACGCAATTTAAGCAGGATCTGCCCAAAATTGTTGAGCCCGACGATCGGCAGGGCGGCGGCTAGGACGATGAGCGGGGTCGTGGCGTTGGCACTGTAACTGGGCCCGTACACCAGCAGGGCCCAGTGTGCGGCCACCACTACGACTATGGCGATCCCTACGGTCAATGGGAGCAAGATCTTGGCGGCGCGGCGCGCCAGTGCCCCGAGGTCGGCACTTTCGTGGGAACCCTCCGCCAGCATTGAGGAGCTCATGCCGAAGGGCACAGCATAAATAAGGTTGGCCAGGTTGAAAGCTATGAAGAAATAGGCCGCCCGGCGGGGCCCGTCCCCGCTCACCACTATTACCGGCAGGACCAGTAACGGAAGGATCTGGAACACGTTGCCGACATAGTTGGCCAAGGAAAACCGCAGCGTCCGGAGGAACACGGCAATGTCTATGCGCAGGCTCGGATGGTAACCCACCCGCCAGACAAGGAAGACCAGGCTGGCCACCACGGCCATGCCGCTGGCCAGGCCGGTGGACGCGAAGATCCCGAACGCCGAGAAGGCCAGGAAACCGCCGAGGAGCACGACTTTGGTGACGCCTTGGACCACGCCATCGACCAGGAAGTTGTAGTACGCCCGGCGGTGGGCGATGAACACTGAGTCGGTCAACAAATTGGCGGCGGCGCAGCCGTTGAGCAGGACGAACGCGACTGCATTGATCAGGTGGGCGCGTAGGAACTCAACGTTCGGTGTGATCGACGGAACCACGACCAGGTACCCGACGGCGATCAGCATGGCGAGCCCGCTGCTGAGGACCAGCGCTGTATTGATCTCGGCGTTGGCGTCCCGGGACGTGGGCAGGACCCGGATCAGCGTTTGGCTGAGCCCGAGGTCGCTGACATAGGCGATCACGGACATGGCCGAGATCACCGTGGTGGCCTGCCCGATGCTCACGCTCGAGCACAGGTGCGCCGCCAGCAACCAGAACACGAAGCCGAAAAGGCCCATGGTCCAGGTCGAAAGCATTAGGAACAGGGAATTGCGGACCAGATGGTCGTTTGACAGACGTTCCCGCAGCGTCATAGCGCCGGGACCGCCACCCGTACGGGGCTCCCGCTGGTCAACGAACCCAGGAGATCCTCCATCTTGGTCACTTGGTCGTCCCAGTCGAACTCGGCTAGTACTCGGCGCCGCCCCGCCGCTCCGAGCTGGGCGGCCAATTGGCCATCACCGGCCACTCTCATGAGCGCTTCGGCGAGCGCGCCCGGGTTGGCCGGCTCCACCAAAAGGCCGTCCGAGGAGTCGTTGACGATCGTGGGCAGTGCACCTATACGCGATGCCACGACAGGTGTGCCGGCTTCCCAGGACTCGAGGATGACCGTCGGCAGTGCGTCGTTGCACGTGGTCGGGTACACGATGGTGGCCGTCGCTGTCGCCAGGAGGGAACGCCTCTCCTCGGCGCCGACCCACCCGCGGAAGCTGACCCGACGCAGGCCCAGTCGCGCCGCCACGTCTCGGTATCGCGAGAGGTCGTCGCCGTCACCGCCGACTACAAGTTCGACTGGGGCGTCACTGGTCTGGCACTGGGCGCAAGCGGCGAGGACCTGGTCGAGGCCCTTCCAGGCGTGCGTACGGTTCAGTTGGCCCAGGAAGACGAACCGCCTCGGGCCCCGGTCGCTCGGCTCCAGTGGTCGTACAGCTACGGCGTTGTTCACGACGAGCGTCTTGGCCTGCCACCGAGCGGGAAGGGTGCCCCGGACGTAGGAGGAGACCGCCACGATGTGGTCGGCCCGGCGCAATAGGCGGGCCCCGGCCGTGGCCTCGTAGGACCGGGCCAGCAAATTGAACGCGGGGTGGCCCGCCTTTAGCGTGGTGGCGGCGTGCAACACGACGACGAGGGGCAGCGTCCCGCAGACCCCCGCGACTACGTTGCCCAGCCCGGGCACAGGCACATTGACAACTACCACGTCAGGAGAGATCTCGCTGATAACCCGGCGCAAGGAGACGGGCCAGGACGGGCTCAACGGGGTGTTGGAAACGCGCCAGCGGGCAGGCACCCGCCTGATCTGCACGTCGCCGATAGCGTCCGTCGCCTCGAGCTCAGCCGGCCAGCGGACGGTGAGCACGGTAACTTCGGTCCCGGGGCGCGAGGCCAGGCTCTGCCCTAGGCGTTTGACGTATTCCTCCAGCCCTCCCACGTAGGGGTGGAAGTACGAGGAAACAAGCAGTACTTTCATGCCCGAGCCTTGGTCATCGGCCGCCGAAGATCTCGGCGTCACCGTTCGAGTAAATAAGGTCCTTGTACTTGGCCAGGAAACCGACCGGGTACGTGAAGTCTACGAGGTTGCCGTCGGGGCCGGCCGTCGAGGTACCGCTGTTCACCGTGTCGGCCCCCATGATGACGTAGGACGTGCGGTATACAGCCGTTGGGTAGTTGTTGGCGTCGATTTGGAAGGATGCGTACGGTAGGAACCGAGCCGATGCAAACGGGTCGGCCTGGACGATGTCACAACGGCAGCTGGCTGTGTTGAGCCATTGCACGGCGGAGATCTCTTGGGGTTGGGTGTAGTAGTTCTCGTAGTACTCGCCGGCATTGTTGAGGTTGAGCTGGGGCACATAACCCCCGGTAATTTGCGGTAGGAGGCCGGTCAGCGACACGAAGCACAGGCCGACCAGAGCACATACGGCGAGGTCCGTTTTCTTCTGCCACAACGGGCGCAGGGCAAATGACGCCCCGACCACGATCAGAGGGGCAAGGACGAACAGAGCCTGTTGGAACATGCGCAGGAGCCCGTAGTCGACCGACATCGTGGGCAGGACGACGGTGCCGACCAGCAGCACCAGGCTGCCGAGGGCGAGGTAGGCGTACTCGGCCGACAGGCGCGGCGACCTCTTCCACCCCAGGAGGACCACCACCGCTCCCAGGACGGCGCAGATCTGGAGCAGGCGGGCAATAATGTCACGCAGGACGCTGTTGAGCTCGTACGGGCTGACGCCGGCGGTGCTCAATCCCCGACCTAGAGCCGTCAGAGGTGACCGCAGGGCCGCAGCTGGAGGGGTGGCGTACTTGGCCACGACCGAGCTCGGGTAAAACCCGTTCTTGACCCGGTCGGTCCCTGCCAGTTGGTCTTCTTGCAGCCGCCATTGCGCCATCTCGACCGAGGGTGAGGCGTCGTTGCCCGAGGAAAGTGCGCTGTAGTTGACGTCGTTGCTCTTGGCGCCGCCTGACGTCCCGGTAGCCGCGTCGGCGATCTGATGGAGGTCGGCGCTGAACTGGGGGCTGGCGTGCACCTCGACAAACGACCAGCTAACTACGAGCAGACATGCCAGGCCCAGCAGGGCCCAGTTGAACACGACGGGGCGCTTGTTGGCACGCGTGCCCGATCTCCTGGCGAGTGCGGTAATGCGCCCCGGGGACGTGCCCTGCCGTTGACGTGAGGCCGCCAGCAACCGGCACACCGTCTTCGAGGCCACCAGACCGATGGCGCCGATCACCAATGTGCCCAGGAAGACATAGCTCGTCGAGTAGTGCGCCAATGCCATCCCCGCCAGGCAGCACCCGATCAAGGCTCGCCGGGCGCCGAGGTTGGCCCCGCCTGAGAAGGCGAGGGCCAAGATGACCGAGACGAACAGGAATGCGATCTCCTGGCGGTTGAGAAAGACAATGTCGTCCACAAATGTCGGGAACGCGATGAACAACAGCGCACTGGCGACGCCCAGCCGGCGTCCGAACATGCGCCAGGACATCTCAAATAGGGCCACCGGCGCCGCCGCGAACATCAGCGGGAAGTCCACCTTGTACACGTACGGCGTGGCCACCCGGGTGAGCTGCCACAGCATCTGGGGGAGGATGGTGATGCTCAGGCAGGCGTCGTAACTGGTGCCGGCGGCGCTGGCGGACCAGCGTTGTGCTTGGTGGACGAGCAAGAAGGTCCTGTACTCCACCTGGATGTCGTGGCCCGTCGTGTACCACCCACGCAGGGAGGTCTGGTAGAGGACGGCCAGTGCTATCCCGTACAGGCACAGCATGATCACGTTGCGCCGTACCTGTCTTGAGAAGAACAAGACGAGCAGGGCCGCGGCCGCGGTTACCCCCAGGGCTAGCTCAGCCAGGCCGCCTCCGGCATCGTTGTTGAGCCGGACCGTGCCGGCCACGGCCAGGAGCACCCCGGTCGCCGTGAGGCCGATGGCCACCTTTTCCATCCCGCCCAGCGGCGCCCGCCGCAGATGGCCCGTACGCAGGCAGCGGGGGCAGCCGATGATGATGGCCGCGTTGAAGGCGTCTACGAAACAGAGGACCGGCGCGCTGGCCAGGGGGTGGGGGTCACCGAGCCACGGCAGGACCGTGTTTAGGGCCAGGCCGCCCACCATGAGGGCCAGGACGGTGAGCGCCAGTGCCAGGGGCAGCCTGGTGCCGAGCCCGCGGACCTTCGTATTGAGCGCCTTGGCCAGGAGCCGGGTCGGCAGGCCCAGCCCGAGCAGGAGCCCGAGGGCGGGCAGGGCCCAGCGCACGTTTGCCCCTACGGCCAGGATCACGCTCCCGATGACGCCGGCCCCGACCATAGCGAGGGTCAACAAGTCATAGCGGCCCAGGTCGGACCGTAGGGTGGGCGCCTCCGGCTGTGCCGGCGAACTGCCGGGACCGGCCGGTGTTGCCCGCCCGGAGTTACGAAATACCATCGTAAATCTCCTCCAGCATCTCGGTTATCCGCGACCACCGGAGGGGCTCTACAACATGCCGACCGGCTGCGCCCATCTCCTCGGCCTGTCGTGGGTGGGTACGGAGGTCGTCGACCGCCGCCGCCAGAGCGGTCCCCGACCGTGGCACCAGCCTCCCCGCGCCGGCCAGCGTTTCCCTTGTCCCGGGGACGTCGGTAGCCACGACGGGCAGGCCGCTCGCCATCGCCTCCAGGAAGCAGAGGGGCATGCCCTCCCGCTCCGATGACGACACCAAGACGTCAGCCCACCGGTACCACTCGCCAAGCTGTTGGGGGGTCTGCGCGCCCACGACCCTGACCTGGCCGCTCAGCGATACCCGCGCCATCGCCTCGACGTCGTGGCGGAGCTCGCCGTCACCCGCCACCACCAGCTCGGCCTTGGGCCCGAGGACCCTGACCGCGTCGAACAGGAGCGGAAGGTCTTTCTGGGGGCTCAGACGGCCGACAAACAGCAACCGCAACGGGCCGGGCCCGTACTGGCGAGGGGCCCTAGGCTGAAAGTAGACGTCGTCGACGCCATTGGGAAGGACGCAGATGTGCTCTGGCCGTACCCGGTAGCGGGCGACGACCTCAGCCCGCTGGCGGCTGCTCAAAACTATGACGCGGTCTGCCCGGCGTAGCACTGGCCCCAAGACATTGTCCTTCCATCGCTCGTACAACCGTTTTTGGCCCGTGGCCCGGACGTCCATGTGGTAGTGGGCTACGAGCGGGCCTTTACCCAGCTGCGCGGCCAGTCCCGCCAGTTCTGGCACGAAGGCCTCGGTCACATGGGCGTGAAGGACGGTCCCGCGAGGTAAACGAGCCATCCCGACCAAAGCGCCGGGGAACAGTTCGACATTGGCGACCCGACGGCTGCGGTACCGGTTTACCCTGAGGTTCCGCCGCTCTACGTGCCGGAGCGCCCCGGTGGCGCCGGCAGTCGTCGTTATCACCCATACCCTGTGGTGCCGTGACAGGCCCTCGGCCAGCCGCTCGGCCACCGTCTCCACGCCCCCCAGGTGGGGCGGGTAGTACGAGGTGATCTGAGCGACGTTGCGCACCCGGTCCCTCACGACGCCTGCCCGTGGAACATGATGTCGGGGCCGGAAGGTAGCAGTCGCACCTCGAGGGCAAACGAGCCCGTGACCGGCACCCGTAAACGCTCGACCACCACGGAGGGCGCGGCGGGGCTCAGCCGAAGGCTCCCGGCCCCGACCCGAGTAGTCCCCTGCGAGTCCGTCAGCAGGACGTTGTACCTGACGACGGTCGATGTCCCGTCCCGCTGGACAGCGAACGTCACCTCGCTGGCGACCTTCGAGGTAACGTGCACGGGCAATGCCGTCGAAGCCGTAAAGTACAACTCGTTGTACCCAACCGGTTGGCGGACCGTTGAGAGCTGGACCTGTTGCCAGATCGGGTGCCGGTACGCCACGCAAATAGGGCTAACAAGCACAAGCGCAGCCAAAAGAGCTGCGGCCAGGTACCGACGGCGCCGCGACCACGGGAGTTGCCATACACGCCAGTCCCCGCGCTGCGGGTGGGTACCGGGAAGAATGTCGATGTGGACGTGGGGTGTGCGCGTCCCGGAGCCACGCAGCGTCGATGCGAGGTCGGGGGCGGCGTGGTCGCGAGAGAGCGTGAGAGGGGGCACCTAGGCTCCTACCGGTTGACTGAGAGGTGTACTACCGCGACTCAGTGAAATTGTTCAGTGCCACAGACGGGATATCTTTCGAGCGCGCCCGAGGTGAATTTTGAGGAGCGGCCGTACGGCCCGCGTTCAGGTACACCATGCGCTTTATTTCTCGCCTACTGCGGCTCACCGAGTCAAGGATCATGCCGGAGAGGAAAGATAGGACAGCCGCCACCCCCAGGGCCCCGACAGTGACGACGGCGCCGTTATGGGAAGTGGAGGCGACGAGCGTGCCGAAGAAAACTTCCCGCAGGAGGACCGCCAAAGACCCGAGGACCAGTCCGATCATCCCGAAAAAGGTTGCGGGTTTGTAGTCTTTCACCAGCATCCCGACGAAGGCGAGGATCTTCACCCCGTCCGGTACGGTCCGCAACTTACTCTGCGAACCGGGGTCGCGCTCGTTGTAAAGCGTGTTCACTTCGCCGACAGGTAGTCGGAGGTCGAGCGCGTGGACAGTCATCTCGGTCTCGATCTCAAACCCACGCGAGTTGACCGGGAACGATTTGACGTACCTCCTGGACAACACGCGATAACCGGAAAGCATGTCCATGCAGCCCTGGCCGAAGATGTACTGGACGACTCCGGTCAGCAGGGCGTTGCCCATGCGGTGACCAGGCGGGTAGGCGTTGTCGGTGCTTGGTGCTTCTCGTCGGCGCCCGACCACCATATCGAGACCGTTTTCTACCAAGGTGCGCACGAGGCGGGGGGCCGCGGCTGCGTCGTAGGTGCCGTCGCCGTCGGCCATCACGTAGATATCGGCTTCGACCTCGCTGAACATGCGCCGGACGACCCCGCCTTTGCCGGGACGGCCCTCGTAGTGCACGATAGCTCCGGCCTCAAGGGCGACTTTCGATGTCTCGTCGGTGGAAGCGTTGTCATAGACGTGGATTTCTGCTGACGGTAAATGGGTTTTGAAGTTGCGCACCACCGCCCCGATAGTCAGCGCCTCGTTGCGACATGGGAGCAAGACAGCGATTTGGAAAGGAGGTTGCACCAAAGTTGAGCGTCGCCGCTCCGCGCCCTCACGTCTATCGAATGGGACGACGCGCGCAATAGTGGGGGAGTCGGCTTTAAGGTGCGCCGCATCCGGCCCCAAGCTGTGGGGGGGCGACGAAAGTGGCTTCGTGTTGGGATGAATATCTCGGTCGCGAAGGTCAACTGCCGTGCTGGCCTGCGAGCGCCAACTTCGGTCGTTTCCGTGCCTCATCTACATCTCTCATTTGTCACTGGTCAAAGTGTAAATGGTGTTACGTCGCCGGAGTAGGCCTCAGTGGAAACGAGGGCTGTGCCGTGAGCGGACCACCACAAGTAGTGACGATATTGTAATAACGGCACCGAAGAGTAAGCAGTTGGCGAGTTCTGCGATTATGTCGGTGTTCCTGCTATGGGAATGTAGGAATAACTAAGAGAAAATGTAAGGGTGGCCTAATAAACAGGTCCGGCACTATCGCAATGTGCCCCGCCCTGCCTGCTCTCAAGGGTGTCCTCCCACGCTCGTTGTGGCGGTAAGGGGATGGCGGGGACCGGCGGTGCGCCCTGGCCTGTTGCCGCAGCCCAACGCGCCCACGCCTCACGGGGCGTTGGACTGGGGTGGCCACCAGCTCCCTTGTTGCCTCCGGACGGGCCCAGGCTCACCAGGGCGGCCAGTTCGGAGTCGCTGAGATCCCCGATCCAGGCCTCACCCTGGCCGACTACGGACTCCGTGAGGGCGCCCTAGGAGGCTGGCGTCTTTCGCGGGGTAGATCCCCCTGTTCCGGTTATGGGCCGGTCAGAATTACAGACATGTGTTTACCCTGGCAGAGGTCGTTGCAGTGACGGTCGGGCTGGCGCCGCGCCAAGCTGACCTGATGAAGGGCACGGCGAGCTTCGTGGCGGGACGGGTGAAGGAGAACTCGATCTTCGCCGTATTGCACCGCGAGTGCCATGTCCTGTTCGCCGACGAGCTTTTTGCTGACTTGTTCGCTGACAACGGGCGCCGGTCCGTGCCGCCCCGTATCGTCGCCGTGGTGATGGTGCTCCAGCGCCTCTTCGGGCTTTCGGACCGCGACGCAGTGGAGTCGTTCGAGTTCGACGCCCGCTGGAAGTACGCGACCGGAGGCTTGGACTTCGACTACCCCGGTTTCTCCCACACAGTGCTGGTCGACATGCGAGCCCGCTTGGCCGCATCGCAGCGGCCCCGGCGGATATTCGAGGTAAGCCTGGACGCCGCTCGCCGAGCCGGCCTGGTCGGCGGCCGCCGGGTACTGGACTCGACCCCGTTGTACGACGCCGTGGCAACCATGGACACCGTGACGTTAGTCCGCTCCGCTATCCGCCAGTTGCTCGACATTGTCGACGCCGAGGNNAGCGATCACGCAGCGGCTCGCGCCTTAGCCTTCCGCGGCTTCGCTCGCTGGGGCTGCTTTTCCGTGGTTACTTCGAGTCGTGCTCCGAGGGCACTCGCGATCGCAGCAATGGTCTTCAGCTCGGGGTTGACCTCAGCGGTGAACAGCCTGCGAACGGTGGCCGGATTCCGACCGATCAGGCGTGCAAGCTCCGCCTTGGACACCCCGGACTCCGCACGCAAGGAGTCGAGCTGGCGCATGATCCCGTCGACTTGGGCGATCTCCTCCCGTGCCCGCAGGTACTCCGCCTCGAACTCTGGGTCACGCAGCTCCTGGGCGCGGCGACGCCCGTAGTGTCCGGTGTCAAGCATTCCGGCGGTCCCGGTCCTGGTTCGTGTGGCGGTAGGCATTCCTGGTTCCTCGTCTCATGGGTGAGACATCGTGGAGGTGTATCACCTGCGGTACGGAGGAGCAGTGTACCACTAGTGATACGCCATGTCATCACCCAGATCGGCCCGTCTGCCTTTGCCTTGCCGCTTTTGCCCTTCCGACCTGGACTAATACGCCGCTTGCGTTGAGCCGGAATCGGGCCATGGGCTCGCTCGTCTGGTACCCCTCGGCGATCTGCTGCTGGGATTCCCCTCGCTTCGCGGCCCGGAGCAGGATCGGCCGTGGGAGGAGCAGGCAGCCTCCGAGCCAATCAGCTTCCTCCTCCTGGTCGATGTCGCAGGTCACGAAGGACATCGAGCCGACGTTTTCGATCGTCCGGAGCGTGTGCTGCAGAACGATGTGGGCCAGCTCGTGCGCTTGGTTGCTCCGGGTACGCCCATCCGCGTGGAGGGGATTGAAGACGACCACCCGTCGCCCGTCCCGGCGCCGGAGCGTTGCCGCTGAGAAGGCATCGTCCTGGAGGTGCTGGAGTTCCTCCAGTCGCTCGATCGGCACCAACTGGGCCGCCGACACGATGTCGACACCCAGGTCGGCGGCGAGGGCGTCCAGCGGTACCGGGTCGCTCTCGTTACACCCGAGGCGCTCCCGGGCCCCGAGGCGATCCGTTCGGCCTCGCTCTTGAAACCTCGACGCATGGCGACTACCCGCCGCCGCCGGTGCCGTCCAGGGCCCCCGCCACCACAAAATTCCTGGTCAGAGCGGTGCTCGGCCAGGGTTTCTTCTTTGTCTCGCCACGACTTCTAACGGAACTTCTAACGGGTTCTAACGGCACGGGCTGGAACGGACCAGTACTGGCCGGTACGGACCGTGACCAATAGGGAGGGGCTACGCCAGCGGGACCGGTCGAAGCGACGTCCGGCTTGCCACCCTGAGGAGCGGGCCTTCCTGATCGACGAGCGCTTCGATGGCCCGCCACTGGCACATCACTACTTCGAGCTGTTCCCAGGTTGTGCGGGCTTCGGGAGCCGAGAGGGCCACCAGACGAAGGCCGTGATCTCGCACTGCGGCCAGCTCGGCTCGGTGGTCCTGGATGTGGCGGTCCCGGGTGATGGCAACCCACTTGGCGCGCGCCACCATGGGGATCCAGTCGAGGTCCCGGGTGTGCGGGGTGGTGACGGGGCAGAGCGGGCGCCAGCTCTTGTGGAGGGCACCGCCTGGGTCGCCGGGATAGGTGACGTCGGAGCGCAGAGTCGCCAGCAGCTTGCCTAGCCCGAGGATGTCAGCATCGGACCAACGTAGTGATCGGCGTTCATGTGCACACGAACGCCGATCAGGATAAACTGGACGCTTGCGTCGCACCGAACCAGCTTTGGCCGCCGAGATGGCCGATGCGCTGGAGGGCGCTTTCGGAGAGGTCGGCTTAAGCGCCGTCCGTCGACCGGCACCTCCGAGCGAGGGCGGACGCCCGGACTTCGTCCTTGACGTCGGGGGGCAGGTACTGGTGGTCGAGGTGAAGACCGTAGTCAGCGAGGTAGACGCCTCGAGCGTGGTCGACCAGCTGCGTCGCTACGGGGGAGCCGGGCTCGTGGCGGCCGAGCGGATCGCTGAAGGCGCCAAGGACCAGTTCGTCAGGGCCGGTGTCGGCTTCTACGACCGTCGGGGGCGCCTCCGTCTGGTCGTGCCTGGCGTCGTCTTCGTCGACGCCATGACTCAGCCGGCCGGCCCGCGGCCTACCGTTGGCGTGCCGCTCGGGGGAGAGGTGGCCAAAGAGGTGGCCATAGTGCTCATGTCTGACCCCGAGCGACGTCCTGGCCTGCGCCAACTTGCCAGGGATATCGGTAGGTCCCCCAGTTCGGTGTTCGAAGCCTTGCAACGACTACAGACCGCCGGGCTCATCACCAGTGGGCACGAGCCGCTTGTCCCGGACCTGTTCTGGGAGCTGGAGGCCCAATGGCACCGTCAGGTGTACCCTCTGGCCGCAACTCCGGAGCCCTTCGGGGCCTCGGTCACTGACCTTTTCCAGCTCGGCCTCGGGCGTGGTGACGCCGACGGCTGGTTGCTCGACCCAGAAGGCTGGGCGCTGACTGACACCGTGGCCGCGGTGACCTGGGGCATGCCACTGGTCGCTTCGCCGTCGTACCCTCCCGACTTCTACGTCCCCTCAGCTGCGGTGCTGCACCGGGCGGTCGCCACTTTGGGGAGGGCGTCGAATATGGAGGAAAGAGCATGCACGGTGAGCATGGCACCGGCGCGTCTTGTGTGCCGGCGCCGGGTGAACCGGCCGGGCTCGGTGTGGCCCTTGGCCGACCACGTGGTGGTGGCGCTTGACCTCGCCAAGGACCGGGCCCGTGGGCGAGAGGCCTTGGAGCAATGGCGACCGGAGGGGTTCGTGCGTGTCTGGTGACGTGGCGCTTCTGCAGGATGACGAATCAGGGCGCACCGCCAAGCTCGTACAAGTTCTCGGACGCCTCCCAGTCCAACCCCCATGGGTGCTGATCGGGGGCTTGGCGGTGAACGTGCGGCTCGGTCGGGTGCACCGCGTTACGAACGATATCGACACGGTCACCCACGACCCGCCCCGGTTCGTGGAACTGCTCGTCGAAGGCGACGCCGAGAAGTTGAGCGCGGCCAAGGTGCAGCTCCGGGATCCTGAGGTCGAGGTTGACGTCATGGAGTCGACGGAAGGCCAGGCCCTTCCGCCGGGTGACGAGGACCGCGCCTTCGCGCTGGTGCGGCGCTGGGCCATGCGCTCGGCGAGCGAGGTTGAGGTCGGATCAGTACGCCGAGACGGCGAAGTCACGGCACGGTCCCGCATCCAAGTCGCGTCCCGGGCGGCCCTGATCGCCCTAAAGACCGTTTCCATCCCGCGACGCAGTCGGGGCCATTACCCCCAGAAGGTTGGCTCGGACATCCAAGACCTCTACCGCCTGGTCGCCAGCCAAGGTGTGGACGAGATCCTGGCACCGTTCCGCGAGCTCGACCCGGGTGTTCGGGCATAGGTTGCCAACGCGCTCGTCCACACCTTCTCGGCGGGCACTGCCGACCTGCGCTATTCGGCGGCCCGCCTCCGCCGATACGCGTCGAACGCCGATGCCGTCGAGATCGGCGAGGACGACTTGGCCCTCCTGGGTGTGCTCGGCACCGCGATTGGAGGCTAGCTGTAAGGAGCGGATGTGGATGCGGAGTACCGGGGCTGCTGCCCCAGCGCGCGAAGATCTGGGACTACTCGAGCGGGAGCGTGTGGCGCTTCGTCCGCGGGCGGGTGCACGGTAACGAGATATGGAAGGACCGCGCTCGACACGACTGCGAAAGCGAGCCAAAGGTCGGGTTGCGCGGAGCCAAACGAGTTGCGGGCACAAGAAAGACAACCTCGACCTGTCCGAGCCCACGTACCACTGCGAGCACCGTGGCCTGACGATCGACCGGGACCTGAACGCGGCGGTCAACCTGGCCCGCTGGCCCGCCCTACAAACAGTCCAGGCCGCGGAGAAGGCCTTAGTGACAGCCGCTAGACCAGCGGCATACAAGCTAGGTCTGCACCGCCGAGGAGGCGGGAAGAGCCGGTCGCCACCCGTGCAATCCCACTTCGGTGGGGCAGGACGCTGGACCGGGACCGGGGCAACCCGGACGGCGAACGAGCACCGCAGGCCAGCCAGGCCGGCGGTCAAGGGGAGCCGGTGTGCCACCTAGCGGCACCTTCCGGGCTAGCGGATTCCCGGTCCTAAGGGGACCACGGGAAAGCTTTTCAGAATAAGCCTCTGACCGGCGCGTTTGTGCTGCTCAGAGGCTCGCGATTTGTCTGCAGTTGTGGTAGTACCTAGATATGGCGTTCATCATCGGCAAGAAGCAGGACGGCAAGACCTACTACCTGGCCGAGTCGGCCCGGGTGGGGGGTAAGCCCCGGATCGTGTCCCAGCAGTACCTCGGCTCGGCCGAGGAGGTGATGGCCCGGCTTTCGACGGTGGGCCCCGGTGAGCCCGATCGCACCCGCCACCTCGCCTTCGGCGATCTCGCTGCGACCTGGTCAGTGATCGAACGCCTCCGCATCGGAGAAATCGTCGACGAGGTCGTCGGCGATCGTCGTTCAGATGCCCATGGCTCGGTCGGGACCTACATCGCGCTCGCCACCTTGAACCGGGTCTGTGACCCCTGCTCGAAGCTCGCCTTCTCGGAGTGGTGGGCAAAGACCGCCGGCGACCATCTGGTACGCATCGCCCGGGGCGCCCTCGACCACCGGCGGTCCTGGGACGCGATGGACGCGATCGCCGAGAGCGAGCCCATCGAGATCGAGCGGAGGATCGTCGCCGAGATGATCGGGACCTTCGACCTCGATCTCGCCGGGCTCGTTCTTGACATGACGAACTTCGCGACCTACATCGACTCGGGCAACGACAAGGCGCCCATCGCGCAGCGTGGTCACGCGAAGCAGAAACGAACCGATCTTCGTCTTGTCGGTCTCGGGCTCGTCATAGCGAGCGACGGTGGCGTGCCGCTCGTCAGCCATTGCTATGCGGGTGATCGCCCCGACGTCACCCAGTTCCCGCTNNAGCCCGCTGCACTTCGTCGGCTCGCTGCCGCCGTCGGACCACCCCGAGCTGCTTCGCGTGCCTCGCCGTTCCTACAAGGCCGTCGACAAAGTGACCTTCCCCGGCCTTCGGTACTTCGAGACGCGAAAGGTCGTGCTCGGGGCCGAGTACCGCCTGATCGTCACCCACTCACAGAACCTGCACGATCTGCAGCGCCGCGGCTTTGCCCAGACCCTTGCAAAGGCCACCAGTCGCCTCGCCGAGGTACAGGCTCGCCTCGCTCGGGGAAAGACCCGCAAGGCCCGTGGCGCTGTCGAAGAAGAGATCGCAAAGATCCTGGCGCCACGCTGGTGCGAGCGGGTCATCACCTGGAGCCTCGCGGGCGACGNNACCGAGCAGAAGATCCGCGTCCATGCCGCCTACTGCGTCCTCGCTCTCATCGTTGCCCGCCTCATGGTCCGAGAGGCCGAGCATGCCGGCATCACGATGAGCGTCCGGGAGCTTCTTTCGAGCCTCAAAGGGATCGAGGAGACGGTCCTTCTCTACCAGGGCGAGCGCGGCCGACCCCGTGCCCGGCGCATACTCACCGAGATGGACGCTGGCCAGCAGCGCCTCTACGACTTGTTCGGCCTCGACACTTACGCCCCGAAGCGATGAGTTAGGTACTACACCAAAACAGCGCCAACAACTACGCTGAGCTGGTACTACGCCCCCTCAACGCGGGCTAGCCAGGAAGGTCAGGCTAGGTACCCTCGTGACCAGTTA